>CAZMYK010000200.1:0-7015 GCA_964570435.1 uncultured Saprospiraceae bacterium
GTCTGGAAAGAATTGCCGCCCTACGTTTCCAAAAATTAAAGAACACCATTCCACTCGAGAATCAACTAATACTTTCAAAGAATGGAGACCTCCATGAGGCTGCCCAACACCTTTTTTCTCACATGCGAAAACTAGATGAAATGGACATCGATCTTATCATTGTAGAGTTGGTCCCTGACGAAGGCTTGGGCAGGGCAATTAATGACAAACTAAGAAGGGCAGCAGCATGCGATTAATAATCTTCCTAATGTTTCCTATTCTACTAGCTGGACAAAATTTCACAAAGTTGGAAAAATTGCAAGGTTACCGCTTAGTAGGAAGTACCTTGACCTATGTTTTTGATGAAGAGATTTATAGTGTAACGCCGGAGCGGGTTTCAGTGACTGGTGTCTTTCGAGATTGGAGCCAAGATATGGATGATGAAATGTGGCTCCTCAAACCTTCCTTGGATCCTGGGATTTGGACATTGGAAGTGAAAAATGAGGGCCCCTCGGAAATGAAGGCTCAAGACGGTTTTAAGTACAGGATTAATGCAGGACAATGGTTAGCACCTCCAAGCAATTCTCCTAATTCAAAAAATGGAAATTTAATATTTATGCACAACGTAGAAGCTCCCTTTTTGAAAGCTGAAGTGGTGAATCAACGAAGCCTTTGGGTGACCCTACAAGGCATGGAAAGACAATTCGAAGATAGTGCCTTTGAACTTAGAAATGGGGATGGGAAGAAAATCAAAATTTCTGCTGTCTTACCACATGAAGAAAAAACAATGCTTCTACACTTGGCTGAGGACATTGACTTGAAGCGTCTATACCATCTTAAATACAAGGGCTACGAGCATGAAGTGCTGTGTTCTCATGATGGTTGGTATAGAACACTTTACAGCGACAAAGCCTTAGGTGCAGAAATCCTGGAAGACGGTACAGGGACCTCCTTTAGGATCTTTTCACCTAGAGCCAGTGAGATCGAGATCTTTTTCTACAAGGATAGCGATGCTGCCTTCTACGAATCTCATATGATGACCAATGATGGAAAAGGAGTCTGGGAGTATGAGGCTCCTAAAGATTTGCAAGGAATTTGGTACGATTTTAAAGTGGAAATGCCTGACTTCGACGAATACGTTGGTCATATTTCGGATCCCTACTCGAGGGTGCAAGATGGGGCTTGGGGACGTTCGATGGTTAGCAAGAAGACGGTTCCAGCTAGTCCCTTAAAGAATGGGCGACCCGCCATGGAAGATGTTGTTGCTTATGAAGTACATATGATTGACTTCACCGATAACTTACCTGTGGATGAGAAAGTCAAGGGGAAAATCCCAGCAATGGTGGAGCCAGGTTTGCGAAATGCTGCAGGTGAGTCGATTGGTTTTGACTACTTGGTGGACCTAGGCGTCAATGTCGTGCATTTAATGCCGATGCAGGAATTTCTTAACTACAAGTCAGATGAATGGCAAGAATCTTTTCAAGGTGATCCCTTCATGGAAAAATATGGAATTTCTGAAGAAAATTATCAATGGGGCTACCGAACCACTCATGCCTTTGCTGTGGAATCGACCTACCGAGCTAGTGATACAAGGCCAGGTTCGGAGAGGGAACAATTTCGAGACCTGGTCCAGGCCTTCCATGATAAAAATATGGCAGTGATTATTGACATCGTCCCCAACCATACTGGAGAAAACATGGATGGGGGATTTTGCTATTTTCATTGGAATGTCTTAGGTAAAGACTACTACTACAGGACAAGGGATTTTAAGCACATCGGTGTTTTTGGAAATGAGGTTAAGACCGAGAATCGCCCGATGGTGCAAAGGTGGCTGATAGATCAATGTCGGCATTGGATCGAAGAATTCGGAATCGACGGATTTAGGATCGATCTCGCTGGACAGGTAGATCGACAGACTTTAATCGCTTTGCGAAAGGCGCTTGGTGAAGATGTAATCATATATGGTGAACCCTGGATCGGTTCTAATGACCCTGAATTCGAGGCCAACCCTTCTTGGGATTGGTACAAACATAATTCTCCCATTACATTTTTTCAAGACGATTCGAGGACGGCCCTTAAGGGTACGACGTCGACTCCCGTAAGCAAGCAGTATGATAGAGGATGGGTAGGCGGTCGGTATGAATTTCGAGGGGACGTGATGAGGGCGCTCAGTGGCGGTTTTCCAGATGATTCTACCCTCCTAAGCGGAATTAATTACTTGGATATTCATGATAATTGGGCGCTCGCAGACCAGTTTGCGATTAAGGATTGGGATGGAAGATTCGGGGTAGATGAAAATCGCTATAAGATGGCAGCTGTCCTACTGCATACCAGTTTAGGGCCTATAGTCTTGCATGGAGGCTCTGAAATGATGAGGAGCAAGGGCCTTGCAAAACTCGAAGAAGTGACCAAGGTAATGAGCAATGGGCAAGGACTTGCCTTCCACGGGAAGGGAGATACGTACAATATGCGTATTCCTAACCACTTCGTTTGGGACAATGTCGGTCTGTCTAAGAAAAGTAAGGGAAGTTATTGCAATTATGGTGAAATGCAGGCCTTCTGGCGCGGTCTAATCAGATTCCGTCTAAGCCCTGAGGGTAAGGTATTTCGATTGGCAAAACATCCCCACCACTCCTATTTCAAATGGATTGCACCTAAAGATGAGAAGGCCTTAGGTTACATTATGGATGACCAGGTGATGGTGATTATAAATAGTGCCGAATATGATTTCACTTTTTATATTGATGATCTTGCCGAGGGAAAGTGGCAGTTGATTGGCAACAATAATACGTTTGATCATGAAAATGGAGTTCAGGGTCAAAATTCACTCTTGAGTGGTGGTGATCATACGATCACCCTACCACCTGAAGGCATAAGAGTCTGGTTGAAAAAATAGGGAAGGGTGGATTGAAAGCAGTAAGAAAAACCTTCGTACAATTTTCTTATAACTTCATTACCTTCTTTACTGCTTGCCCTTGCTTGCCTACTATTTGCACAAAGTAGTTGCCTGCTGGATAAGAGCTCATTTCAACTTCTACCTTGTGCGAGGCAGTTTCAAATTTTCTGTTACTTACAACTTTTAGTTCTTGTCCTAGCGAATTGAGAAGGGAAATCCTCTGATAAGAAGCCTCAGCTTCAAATTCGACCACAAAATGCTCACTTGTAGGATTAGGATAAACCTTCATGTCGATACTTGCTGCAACATCATCATTGACTGAGCTTGGAGTAGAACATTGTGCCGCAATCGGAATGTACTTAAAATCATCATGTAGCAAGACTCTTACTTCCTCCTCGTCAGCTTCAAACCAATCGACAAGCACTGATCCATAGATGTCTCGGAAGTCTGTTTCCATTTCTACACCTGTGTTTCCATCAACATTGGTCGTTATCAATGGATCAGAACCAACGACTCCTGCGTTAACACATTGACCGAAAACAAACAAAGGAGCAGCATCACCATGGTCCGTTCCGAAACTTGCATTCGATCTTATCCTCCTACCAAATTCCGAATAAGTCATGCCTATCACCCTTTCGGCTAGACCCAATTGCGTAAGGTCATCTTGAAAGGCCTCTATAGCACTACCCAGAGATGCCAGCAAGTTGGAATGAATACCAGTTGTTGAACTACCCTCTTCTGTCTGATTTGCGTGAGTGTCAAAGCCACCTAGGCTAACCACGTATACCTTTGACTGGAGTCCCCCAGCTATTAGTCTGGCAACCGTTCTCAGTTGAGCATGGAGCCTATCCACGTCAGAGTACATGGTAGTTGCGTTGCTACCCAATTCGTAGGCTTCCCTAATTCTATCACCATACTCATTGGCTTTTTCTATTGCGTTTACCAAGAAATCCAGTTGACCAGCGCCACATCCCGATGCTAGCTCATTATTGGTTGGAGTAGCTAGCTCTGCGACATTATTTGGGTCTGCAAGTGCCATACTGAAGTTGCCAGCAAAACCCTGACAAGTTTCGGATACAATGGATCCGATAGTAAGCGCGAATGGATCTGGAAACTCAGCATTTGGGTAGTCAGGGGGATAGGAAGGGAATTGACTATCTAAGTATCTACCCATCCAACCTGTCGACTCGAATTGATTGGAAGCTGAACCAGAATTCCAGATGTCAGTTGATCGGAAGTGCGAGCGATTCTGTTGAGGATAGCCTACACTCTGGATGATGTTCATTTGAGCATTGTCATAGAGGTTTTTGAAACCCGTCAGCGAGGGATGTAATTGTAAGCTTGATTCTAGTGAAAGTAGCTCATTTTCGGGAACGATTATATTCGAGCGCACATTCGCAAGGGCATCATAAGATTCCATCGGAAATAAAGTGGACAAACCATCATTTCCCCCATTCAATTGTATGAGAATCAGAACTCTGTCAGAATCCTCGTTGAACATCGCTGTTCCTGCATTCCTTGCAACTGACGAAATGGGTATCCCGCCAACTAGGACTGGTACAGAAAAAAGGGAACTATATTTTATGAATGATCTTCTTTTCATTGGTCAAAGTTTTTTCTACATCAAGTAAAATTCCGGCATCTTCATCATAGTTAGAAGAAGTGTAGCCAGTTTATTATATACAGATATTTTCAAATCGTCATTGTTTGGATCTTCGAGGTACATGCCATATTCAACTGTCCATTCGAAGTCTGGAAGTCCATTGATCAATACTCCTTTCAAGTAGTCAATTTGGTTTTGCGACAAGGGAAATTCAAACAATATTTTTGCTAGATTGATGATTAGTTCGTTCGGATCCGTAGAATTTTCTATTCCCTCGGAAAATGCTAAAACGTCAATCCCAAATCTAGAATCGCCCACCTGAGAACCTACGATCAATTGGTTTGCAACTTGTTCACGAAATCCTAGGGTAACTGAGTTTATCCAGAATTGATAGTAGTTAGGGGCTTGGTAGTATGCCTTCCAGCCAGCGACCGAAGGAACATTCATGACGACCATTTCGAGCAGTCCACCGACTGAGGCAATCGATTCCCAGACGAAATATTTTGCAATAATGTCCTCGGGCATTTCTACCTCCATTGTATTAATAGTCTTAAATAGGTAGTCCATTGGAGATGATATCATACAACCCTTGTGCGTCTCATCGAAGAAGTATTCAGATTCAAGTAGAGCCCTAAGTGGAGCTTTGATATCGTAGTCATTGTCAAACATGATTGTTGCCATTGCTTCGATAATATTGGCTTCAACGTCAGTGGTGATGTCTGAACCCACAAACCAGATATGGAGTTGTCTACAGATGTACCTGGCAACCTCTTTTTTACCAAGAATAATATCTATTACTGTCTTGAATTCTTGGTCACCGCCGTCTTCTATTAGCATCCCATCGAATCTATGAGAGAGCTCTTTAGTTGTGCTATCGTGGCGATTATTAAGGAAAAAACTTTCGGCATATCCTGTTTCTGCAATTCTGAGCGTCCAGCCTGTCAATGCCTTTGCTAGTTCGACAATATCTTGCTCAGTATAGTTAGTGTAGTCACCATCACCCACTGCATCTCCTCTTCCTATTGTAAACAACTCAAGAAGTTCACGAGCATAGTTTTCATTAGGCGATTGCGCATTGTTCTGGCTTCCATTGAGAAAGAGAAGCATTGCTGGAGAAATGGTCATTTCTTGAGTCAGCGTCTTAAAATTAGCTAAGGCATGCTCTCTAATTGTAGATAGGTAGTTGAAACTAACTTCTCCTCGATTGATGTCATTGACAGGAAAGTGCTCATGCCAAAATAGGACCATTTTTTCCAAGATTGACATCCCTGCTTCTTGCATTAGTCCAGTGTGCCATACAATCACTGAATTCCTTCGTGAACCCCTGAGGCCTTGGATGTCATTAGCTGGATAGTACTTGTCTACCCAGGTTGTTCCGATAGGAGCTTCCGGATCATTTGCGAACCTGAAGTGAATAGGTGGATCTGGTGTAGCCTTGTCCTCGAACAAGCGATCTAAGGTAGCAAGTAGACCCAGATCTTCCGATTCTTTTGCCAAGGCCTTGGTCTTAGCAAAGGTAGTTCTACCGAGGAGGAAGGAGGCCTTATCGAAATCCCATTCTCCAGAATATGGATTGAGTGTGCTCATTTTTCAATTCATTTTTATTGATTACTAAGTGGTTTCAACCATCTATATACTATAGAGGACACAAGATTGGCTTTCGTACTCAAAAAAGTCGTAAAAAATTTATTTTTACTTTTGATGGGTTTTACTCCCCTGCATTACCATAGAAAATTAATCTTAGCATATGTACCAAATTTCTGTCAATCTGACCTGCCTGCTTTTGATCTTGATGGTTACAAGCTTAGAGGCACAGCATGCTAACCTAAATGACGAATTTAACAGCCCTTGCAATTTAGCAGATTGGCAGAATATTACTGAGGTGGAGGGATGGATGACTCCCGGAGGGGCGCCTGCGGAACATCTCGAGGAGTACGATATTTCTTTGACCTATCCTGGTGAATTATACATGATGCCTTGGACTACATCGTGGTTTCGAGATATAAGGGGAGCCCTTATTTTCAAAGAGGTAACAGGTGACTTCGTTTTTACAACTCGCATTGTTGTTCGAAATCGAGCTGGACTAGCTGTGGTACCAGCTAACATTTTTTCCTTAGCGGGAATGATGATTAGGGAAGCAAGGGACTTTAACGATGGAATCGGTGGTTGGTCGCCAGGTGGGGAAAATTATGTCTTTCTTTCTATCGGGAGGGGCGGAAATGGGAATAATGGTCCTTTTGAGTTAGAAGTTAAAAATACGATTAATAGCAATTCTGTTCTTGAGCACCCTAACATAGGTGTAAGTGAGATTTTCATGCGTATGGTTAAGGTCAATGGGGCCATTTTGGTGCTTAGGAGTTTTGATAATGTGACTTGGGTAGTGCATGAGCGTTTTGAACGACAAGACTTTTCGGAGACTTGTCAAATCGGCTTCGTTACCTACACTGACTGGCCCAGAGTCAATGACCTCTGGGGAAATCAAGAGTCAGGCGTTAGAAATATTAATACTAACGTACTGAATGAAGATTATATTAATA
>CAZMYK010000201.1:0-6965 GCA_964570435.1 uncultured Saprospiraceae bacterium
GAGAGCTGTGAGGCCAGTGTCAGTAACCAAGTGGAGCACCTGCGCTAGGTTCCCATTAAAGAGTACAGTTCCTAGTGCAGTCTTAAAAAGCCTTCTTTCAGTACTGACGTTCATCACCATGATATTGGCGGCGTATTCAGAAATGTCAGTTTCTTGATCTCCGATTGCAGGCCCCATATCTGGGTCCCTACCATCAGTAGTTGGTGCAGGAGCTGGGGAATCTGTCGTGCCTGCATCAGTGTCTGTCGCAGGCGAGCTGTCACCTGCGCCACCATCAGGTTCTCTTTGAGCAGGAGTGCTATTTAGTGAAAAAGACTCTCCTGAAAACCCACTACTCTTAAGCTGAGAGATTTTCGATGTGTCTCCTTGGGCGTAGCTGGTCCCGAAGTCGTCAGCCTCTTTTTCCAAACCTTTGTCGTCATTGACCCCGACTCCATTGATAGAAGTATTGGCTTTAACTTGATTATTACTTTGCTGGACCACATGCATCAACTCATGCCCGATCAATTCTTGTCCTTGTTTCTGTTCAGGTTGAAATTCATTAGGTGCAAAGTGGATGTCATTTCCTTGAGTGAATGCACGAGCGCCAAGGGAGGAAGCTTGTGACGAGTCCTTGTGAATATTTACGCTGGACGGGATAAAAGGCTGCTTTTCAGCACCTTCATTGCTTGAGCTTTCTGCTTCATCTTCTTTGCGTTGCACTGTGGGAGAGAATGCTTCTGCTGTAAATGATTTCTGATTCGCTTTGCCTGAATCATCATTGGGAGTTTCAGCAGCTGCAGCAAAAAGGAGATTCTGGTTAAATGAATTTTGATTCTCTTTCTCCTCCCCCTCACTCTCGGACTCAGACTTCTGCTGGGTAACTTCAGAGCTAATATCGAAGGCTGGAGGAAACTCAGTTTCTTCCTGCTCATTGGAAAATGAACGACTTTCGAATTCTGCGGATGATCTTGAGACTTCCGCTTCCATATCTTTTTCTGGATTCTTTTCCAATATATTTTCTGTGCTGATGATTAGATCTTCTCCAAGTTAGGTGATTATCGGATAGGAGTCAACAGTATCAGCATTAAAAATGCTAAGCTTTTTCATCTATTTTGACAGGGAAGTACATAATCACAAAACCACAAACGATAAGCTGCTTATTATCAAGACTTAAGAAAGGAGATGTTAGGGTGTAGATTGAATTTTAGAATTCTAATTTACACCGTAAAAGAAGGTTTTTCTGACAGGTTCCCGCCTTGGGGTGTTGCCTCCTTTTTCTGAATCGTTGGCATCTTAAAAGGTTCAGCTATACCCTTTCCTTGAATGGTTTCACCGCCGATTACTTTTGAACCCTGGTCGCTTGGGTTTTCAGGAGGTCCGTCGAGGGCAAATTGGAAGGCGCCTCCACTTTCTTGGACTTTTTCTGCTCCTTCTTCCTGTGCTTCGGCTTTGCCGTCAACTTTTAATTGAAGGGCGGGTGGATCGAAAGACTCAGTGGCTGTATCAAAATCCTGAGTAACTACTTCTTGGGAAGCGGTCTCCGTATCCTTTTTCTGAATCGTCATATGCTCTTTTTCGTCACCCATTTGTGTCTTTTTTCTAAGGTAAAGTTAATTTCTCAAATTGTCAATGGATTAAAAGCTCATAATTTTGGACAAGATTACATCCTTGTCAGCTGTCAAGTCTGTTTCTTGAATCTTATGCAATTTCAAAACATGGTTCTTAATCTTACCCTCACCATTATCGGCTTTTAGATGAATCCCAAGAAGGTCGTGGTTCCTTCTTTTGTGATCGAGAACCAGCTCATAAAATAATTCAGGGACAGTATTTTCTGAGAGCTCTGATTCTAAGACTGAAATATTTAAATTGGTCTGCCACTTATCTGGAGCTTGGGCAACAATTTCTTCATAGGTATAGGATTCGTTTGGGAAGACATCATTTTCCAGTTTATAAGTATTGATCATTGTTGTCTTCGAAGTATAGTCTTTCAAGTACTTTTTAATAACTAGCATGGAGGCCTCATTAGCAGCCTCGCCCATAAGAACTCTCGGGTAGTATTCAAAAAGCAGGTCAAAAGCCTTTTCGGCATTTTCATAACTTACTTTTGCATCGAAAACCTCGTCTGGTTTTTCAGCTGCTGAAAGCTTGACAAAGTGCTTGTCCATTGTCTTGCTTGCAACATTGGCCTCCCAACGAATACTCTTTACTACAAAGTCCAAATCGTACTTTGAATTCATGTATTCCAAAATGTCTCGTTCTATGATTTCCTTAGAAGTCGCTTGTGCACCCATTTCACATCCTAAATTTATGAGAGTAATAGAAAGTAGAGAGATTAAGATACTTGTTTTTACCAAAACCACCTGCTTTTAGAACTATTAAATGAAAAGCGATTCGTGATCAAATCATCCTCGGCGCCTTGTAATTTGCGTAGTATTTTTTCTAAGCCATTATCATAATCCCCACCACCAACAAGGGTAATTACTGCTTCGCCATCACTTCGCTCGAGGAGGCAGTCAGCGATCAGTTTTTCTTGGTCATTGTCTCCCATGCCTAAGAATCCTCCATCAAGGTTCATATTGATGAAGGCAGCCGCCTGGGATGCAGTTAGCGAAGCAAAGTAGCCGTCCGAGCCCAAGATTTCGCTGTAAAAACCACTATAACCCTTGCCAATTCGATCGATTACCGCATTTAGCCCTCCCAGAGCGTTAATTATTTGAACCTTTTCAGTTCCAGAAGAGGCCTTGAGAATATTGACCATGGCCTGTTTTGTGTTCTTAACATCGTTGACTTCGGCAAATATTGGAAGACTTATACCGCCTACTACCGCTCCTGCAAGGGCACCTCCTTTTGCACCGATGGCAGCTCCGGCTAAGGCTCCGACTGGACCACCCATGAAGAAACCGGTTATCCCACCTAGAATTCCACCAAGGAGTCCCCCTGCAATGCCTCCTCCTACAGCTCCCATGGCCGCTGTTTCGAGTAGACTAGGTTCGTTCATGAATTCCCTCATGATATTAATCTTCATCGGTAGCGGCATGGCACTAATTCGAGCCATACCCTCTTCAGTTGCTGCATTGTCATTTATGATTCCCGAATTCGCATGAAAGTTATCGCCAATTAGGTCTTTTCCGTACTCACCAACGCTTGGGAATTGCCACCAGGCTTCTGAATTTTCGCTATCTGTAATAGCCTGCGTTGCATCACCTTCGATCTGTCCGTCTTCATTTTCTGACAAGACATCTAGAACGCTTTGCATATCATTAGTGCCTTCTAAATTACCTAGTAGTTCTTGTTGCTCAGGTCCATACTGTTCAGAGCTCATAAGATAGAGGGTGTGGGCTACTGGAGTCCATCCATTCAAGAAGCCATCAGGGTTATGTTGTATGGTTTCTGCACCAGGTACTCGACCTCCTCCTGTCCAGTGAACTATATCTCCTCTACTAACGTGATTCACAAAGTTGATGTCATCAACACCTCTTTCTCCTGTATCTTCTCCATTGACATTGACATTCTGTCCGGCCTGACCTTCAAGTGCTTCTTGCTGTTCTTCAGCGATTCCAGGAGCTTGGAAGGTCACACAGGTGCCAATAAACTGCGGGAAGTGTAGAGCCGCCTGCTTAGCGAGCGATCCACCTAAGCTATGGCCGGTTACAGCAACTAGATTACCTCCACTCATCCCCACACCCATTGCCAGCATGTTTTGGATTCGACCATAGTTCATAGCAAAGGCGGTATAACCTACTGCATAAGGATCCATATCATTTTCTAGCCAATCTTTTTTGAATTGGTCACCCATCTCACTACCTCTGAAGGCCATGATTGACTTCCGACCGATAGATAGGCCATGGGCATTCGGTACTACTAGGGCTGCGAAAAAGCCAGAATTTTCTTGGTCATTGATCGTATTTGTTTCATCCCACGTTGCTTCATATCCAAGCTGCTGTAGTAAGTTGGCTTGGTTTTCACTGAGGGCATCCTTATAAGCAAAACCATGAGCAATGATCTCATATAAGAGTTGTTCTGCTCCATCAGATATCTGACCAGTATCGTTTGCGTTGTCAGTGTCGTTAGCATTTTCATTATCTGCAGCCTTCTGGACAGGCTGATCTTCATCCTTTGAATTGGTACCAGTAATCAGATCAGCAACTTGCTCTGAATCTGTGTCTCCGGCTTTGAGTTGCAGGGTCGGAGGCATAACACCAGAAGCTTCTTTTAATGTGTGTTCAGCAGCAGCAATTGAATCTTGCTGTGGGTTTTGCTGTTCGCGAAGGTTGTCGTTTTGATCTGGTTTCATATTTATCGATTATCTCAAAGTACGATTTTGTTTTGATAAAACTATCAACAAGTCAACTTGGCACTTTCTTACTTTACAATCAAGGTCGACAATGAATTTCAAAAAATCAAGCTTGCAGAAGGAAATTTATGCCGGCTTAACGGTGAAAATATCAACCTTATAGCTCCTACTCTCCCAACCAGTCAATTCATGATCCTCCAGTAGTTTCTTGATATGACCACTAATCAACATCGAATGCTCACCGGCAAGCTTCATGAAATGTAAGCCTTTCTCAATCGTCAACACTACCGGTACAATTTTAGAAGTGAAGTCGCTTAGGACCGCATTAGCAGATTCTGATTTATGAGTGGCTTCATCAATTATGTTTTCCTTGAAAATTTTCATGCCATCAGCTTTTCTAAGTGCAAATCTAGACATAGGATAGTTGACTTGAGGTAGCTGGAATTCTAGAAATTGTGCTTCCACAATGTCGTTAGTATACTGAATATTGACCTTGTGCTTAGTCTCTCCTTGCTCAGGTAGAAGACTGCCAAGTTTTGTGCTAATGAAAAAGCCCGCGTAGGCTAAGAACGAGGTGCTAATAAAATCTGTGCGCAGGGCACCAAGCTTCGCAGCAAATGTTTTGCCATCAAAATAGTTTTCAGCTACTGATCGCATCTGCTGCGCCTCAGAAATTTCTGCAGCGTTTGCACCCTGAATTTTGACTAATTGAGGGAATGCAATGCCCATTGCCTCTGGCTTATGACTATAAGTCAACTTATGATACTCTAAGAGCTCAATTGTATCGTCTTGATCCTCTGAATCGAAGACATTTTCAAAGACGACCTCATATAATCCTCTACTGACCTCTCCAAGTGAAACAATAATGATTTTTTTTCCATGATTCGTGTAGTAAAGGGTCAAGTTGTCTAAGGAATTGTAACCCCTGAAGTCATTTCTTGAAATGGAATTTTCTTGGAATAAATTCATTAGTATTGACGCATGAAGTGAATCCTTCTTAAGCATATGCAGCTCACTATACAATAGCGTGATATCTTTAGAATCTATTGTCACTGCAAACTTATCAAGCTTAGATTGGTCGGGCCCCTTGTAGAGTGATTTTCTCGTCATCTTACTTAATCTCTTCTATTAGCCCCGCTTTGAGGAGCTCATCAATTGAAATAGGCAGCTGGTGTTGTGTACCCATACCAGGTTGCCCGAACCATGGGATTGCCGGTCCAGACTTAACGCCTTCAATTTCTTCAACTACCCTGTATTTTCTATATTCAAGTGCTAAAGAGGCATCAGTTAGTGCTCGCCCTTCAAATGGGACATCATCTGGAGCAACAAACTTGCCTCGATCTACGAAGTTCCCTGCCTCATCAAATTTACCACCATATCTATCAATGACGGTTCCTGGTTTTAAGCCGTCGACCGAAATGGAGACAAAGCCATCATTAGGTGGATAAATAATGTCATTCCACTCGTTGATTTTGTTTTCTTTGAAAATTCTTTCGATTTCAGCCCAGTCCTGCTTCTTCCATAGTTCATGGATCTGTCTGCCTAGATCTGGGTCAGATGAGAACTGCCGCACAGATTGTAGGAAAGTTTCTTCAGAAACCCCTCTAACAGGTGCAAACATTTCATCCACTTTTACAGGATTAATCGAAGCAACATTGTCGTCTAGTCTTGCTGCCATCTCATCAAGTAGTTTCTTGACTTGTTGTTGCGCAATATCATCAGTTATTTCGACTCCAGCATCGAGGAGAGCTTTCTCAATTTCTTGAAGCCTTCCTAGGATATACTTGGTATAGTTAGGATGTGAGGCATGCAGCCCCTTTAGACCATCAGCAGTCTCAGAAGTAAATCTCTTGAGCCATCTTCCATTGGCAGCTGAATTAAACTCAAAACCGCCTTCTACTGCTCGTCTTAAAAGACTCGAATTCTGCAGGAGTGAAATGGGTAAGATGTGATGTGCTTCAACATCGCCAAGAGGTTTTGTAGAGGCAATATTGTCAGCAAGTGTTCCTCTTCTAGCTGCAGCTTCTTGTACACGACCTCCAAATACACTATAATCAAAACCGGAAGATCCCGTTATTTCTTTCAGTCTTGCAGCTTCATCTAGCTCAGCGAGTCTAGCAGCGTCAGCGATCCTTTCAGCCTCAGTTTTTGTCGCCATTTCGTTGACAAATCTACTTCCAGTCCCATCTTGATTCCTTACCACTCCGACAACTACACCATCTTGTACTGCCTGACCAGCATCATCAACATGAGTTACTACATCACCTAACCTTGCTGTCGCATCATCACCACTTCTGACCAGGTTGGACTGATCTATGTGCTGCAACTGACCACTTGCAAGCAAGACCCATGGATTGACTTTCCCATAAAGTCTGAACGATCGCCCAGATCTTACAAGCTTAAATTTCTTGAATTTTAGATTCTTCACCCTATCCATCAATCCGCCGACAGATTTCACACCCCTGCTAAATCCACTTCTAAGACCCGTCGCTACGATCTTAGTTCCACTGCTTGCCACATCTAGGGCGCCTCTGCCGACTCTTAGTAGGGATCTACCTGTATTCTCAAGTGTTTCTCGACCTGCTGTAAGTAGTGCTCTTCCTGTATTTCTTGCCCCTTGCGTAGCCATTCTGATACTTCCTTTGAGACCAGCTCTTGCAGCTTTGATTACTGTATTCAAGTCAAAGAG
>CAZMYK010000202.1:0-6962 GCA_964570435.1 uncultured Saprospiraceae bacterium
AGGCCATCTAGTCCTGTTGGTCGCAAGGAGCTTGCTCAGCAGACCTTAATAGTAGAATTGAAAGCAAGTACGAATTTTGATGAATGGCTCAAAAAATATGACAAATACGGAGTTCGACTTAACAAGAAAATCGTTCCCAATCGGCCCTTGTTCTTGCTAAGACACGATCCTAAAACGATTCAAATTACTGCGCTACTTAAACAAATAAAGCAGGATACGGATGTCGTAGAAGCCCAGCTAAACAAAAAGACTACAAATAGGGCACGTCATTGAAAACCGCCAGAATCTTGGAAGTTCTTATTGTAGTTGGTCTTGATGAAGTTAAGTGTGTTCGAGGTCACACCAATAAAGAAGGTATAAGTTCCTCTTTGAGGTTGCCATCTGAAGCTCATGTCCCAACAGTGTAGTCTGCGCTCAAAACCAAAGTCCGGATAGGTAAATCCCTTGCGTCGAAAATCGTATCCTATATTGCTGATGGTTACCCTCCAGTTCTCAGACAATTGGAGATTCCCTCTAATCTGAATAGTATTGGTTGATATCAAAAAGGTATCGCGAGCTCCCATGTCCATTCCAGAGTATCTAAAGCTATGATTTAGACTGAAATTATTGAACAAGTCTAAGAAACTCTCCTGCTTCTTTAATCTAGGTGTATTCTCTGAACTTCGATCTCCCTTTTCCCCACCCTTTTCCGCTTTCTCATCAGCTACTTCATCATCGCTCTTGAGTGAACCTGCTATCAATTCTCTAATCTTTTTCACCGTGAATCTAGTAGTTACGGTGAAGTTCATCTGATCGAAACGCAAGGGTATGCGATTATCCGCGTACTGAAATGCATCGATTCTTTTTCGATCGTCGGTCAGCTGGTAAGGGTCTAGCCTCATATTAAATCCCATGTTAATAATTCCTTTTAAGAAGGATGTATTTCCAGTGGAAAAGGATACCTGACTAAATTTCAATGAATCTGCAAAGACATTATATGAACCGGAAAAATTCCAATTTGTGAATACCTTGATTTTTTTCAAAGTACTATCTTTCTTAGACATATACTTCGCTTCGACATCGTTTTTAAAGCGATAACTTAGGTTAAAATTCCCCTGTGAATTGATATTAGGAGTCCCAAATACCCCCGAGGGAAAAATGCTATATTCATCTATCTCACCGAATTCTTCCCCTCGCAGATCCGTATCTACGAAGCGAATATAGGCGTCTCGATTGTTGGGCTGGTAGTTCAAAGAGACTGAAGGCTTTACTACATGACGAAGTCCTCTGAGCTTACCTCTTGAAAACTTTTTGGTTCCAAAAATCGTCGTGCTAAGGCTAGCGGAAGCGGAGAAATTTCTGTAAGGTGTGAAGGCATTTACAATGGTGTCTTGTCTAACACCAAAGGTCGTGTCCACCCTGTAAATCGCTTCCCCACTTGGAAAGGTATCTATGGCAGTAGAGTCTAAAACCAACTGATTCAATAGCTGTCGTTCATTCCTGCGAAAATACCAAGTCTCATCATAGTTGACACTTGGATTGAAATTGAAGTACTTAAGGACCTTAAAGGATGTATTGGAACTTGCCTTGTGCTGAACGCCATACTCAAGCTTATCTAATGTTTCTTGTGAAAAGAAGGTTGAATCATTCGTCTTTACAAAATTTTTCGCTGAAGATCGATAATTAAGTGTGATGCTTTCATACCACTTAGCCTTGCCTGTTGTCTTCTTTTTCTTAAATGGGTAGATCTGGTTCATCCGAAGGTCCACAGAAGGCAATGTCATTGTAATATCACCTGTATTAACATTCTGAGAATGCTGAAAACTAGCACTAACCGAAAAAGGTGTACCAGGCATTGTATGACTTAAGTTCGCATTTGACCTCCTTGTTGTCCGGGCCAAATTGTCGAAACTTACATTGTTGACCCTATTAAATCCCCCAAAGTCTAGGTCGATACTACCACCAATCTTAAAGTATGGATGGGCCTTCACATCCTGATTATGATTCCATCGGATACTAAAGGAATTATTCCTCGGTGTCTCTAAAACACCTCGTACCTCATTCTTGTAAGAGGAATAGGCAATCCTAAGTCCTCCTCTATACTTGTATCGCTTGGTATAACTGGTTTCAACTCCTAGACCATAACTACCTCGAAGGTAGATGTCTCCAGATATTTTCATATCGATGTAGTCGTTGATTCCAAGATAGTAGCCTATGTTTCTTAGGCCAAAGCCCCATTGATCAGAATATTCGTAGTTGTCAGGAAAAATTAAACCAGAGCTCTTGCCTTGGACCAAAGGGAAGAAGCCAAAGGGCAGAATTAAGGGAGTTGGAATATCTGCGATTTCTAATCTTGCAGGTCCTAGGACTGCTAATTGCTCGGGCACCACTTTAAGCTTTTGCGCTCTTATTCCAAAATGAGGATGATCATGACTGCAACTTGTAATGATGGCATTCTTATTGAAAATCTGGTCATATTGACTGGTGGAATCGGATTCTGCACTGATAAATTTCGTCTGGGTCCCCTGTACAAAGAGGTCACCTTCTTGAGTGTAGGTATCATACACAAAGCCCTTCTGTGATTGAAAATTGTACCTAAGTTTGTTGTAACTGAACTGATTATCGCCATCAATGAAGGTAGGCCGTTGTGAATTCTCACCTGAACTATCGACTATACCTTCGGCAGTGGCTATATTATTCTTAAAATCAAAAACGATATAACCTGCCTTGAGCTTAAGGCTCCCATATTCAACGAAGGCATCACCATATAGGTGCACTAAATTGCTGTCCAGGTCAAACCACTTGCGTTCGACTGCTCCATAGACAATTTCGGTTTGTGGAGCATCGGGTGAAAACTTGACATTGTCTGGAAGCGGCGGAGGAAGCATATCAAAAGAATCAGGCATAATAGGAAGGGTATCCACTGGGATCGAATCTAGGCTTAGATTTTGCTTTTCTACTGTAGTCACAGAGTCAACTATTTGTCCGCTTAAGAGCATAGTTGAAAAACAAAGCAAGAATATGATATAGACTAATCTTTTTCGCATCTAAATATTGCGCTATAGCGAACTTTTAAGTACCTTCATATTATTGTTTTCCATAATATGATATGTTTACGTCTCGCAAATATAAGTTAATACTTCTAACGTTAGGTATATTCCTACTGCCGCTTGTTAAAAATGCAAGCAACTCCAAGTTATCCAACGATATCTTCAAAAGCCATATTATTCGGGCCCTAGGTAACGATGTTAATGTTATCTTAATTGATGCAGGCCATGGTGGAAAGGACGTAGGTTGCAGTGGTCATCATTTATTGGAGAAAGATGTTGCTCTGGCACTCGCCTTCAAGGTAGGGCAACTTCTAAATGAGCAATTTCCCAAGATAGAAGTGAGATACACGAGAATAGAAGATGTCTTTATACCACTGCACAAGAGGGTTGCAATGGCTAATGAAGACGACGTAGATCTATTCATCTCATTGCATTGTAACGCCATAAAGGATCCAAGTGCGCATGGAATAGAGACCTATGTGGTTGGGATTGAAACCAGCGCTGAAAATATGGCCATCGCCAAACGAGAAAATGATGTCATCCACATGGAGGACCTTTCTGAGTATGACCCCTACTCTAGCGAAGGACATATAATGATAGCCATGAATCAGCAACACACCTTGGAAAAATCGATCCACCTCGCAGATTTCACACAGACAGCATTGGGCGGAAACACGGTGTTCAGAGATCGGGGAGTCAAGCAAGCTGGCTTTGTCGTTTTGCGTAAGGTTCTTGTTCCCAGTATTCTCGTAGAGGCAGGTTTTATTTCAAATCCCACAGATGCTTCTCGTCTAAAAGAAGCTGATCATCAAAACAAAATTGCTCAGTCTGTAGTTTCAGGTGTGGGGAAATACATTGCTTTCTATAGCACCCAGTAAATATGTGTCTTATTTAATTGGGTGAAGGATAAATGCTTTGTATCCTTGTACAATATTTTCACATAATAAAACTTGTATGGCTCTGAAATTTTCAAATGAGGCAAAGTTGGGACTCTTGGCCATTGTGACCTTGGCGGTGCTAATTTGGGGTTATAGATTCTTAAAGGGAAAGAATTTACTCGACAACTCTAATACCTACTACATTACCTACCCGGATGTAGATGGTCTTGCTGCATCGGCTGGTGTATTTATTAATGGTTTCCAAGTAGGAACTGTGACAGCAGTCAACTTAAAGCCTGATGACGTGGAGAAGATCCTTGTCACGATTGAAGTGGATGGAGCCATTGAAGTGCCAAAGACGGCTCAAGCTATTTTGACACCTGCGGGTATCATGGGAGGTAAGTCCATCTTATTGGAATATGGGAACATGGATATGTCTAGCGGAATCTTAGAACACAAGTCCTATATCGAGGGTAGCTCTACAGGGCTTCTGGGATCCATGGTTGATGCCAGCGAGATTGATGTGTATATGGACAAGTTGACCGCAGGTTTTTCTGGTTTAATTGACACCTTAAGTAATAGTTCTCCAAATGCAGAAGAAAGTATAAAGGAAAGTCTTCAAGACTTCCAAAACACCATCAAGAATCTCTCTGGCATAAGTACCAAGCTTAATTCGATCCTTGCACGATCAGCGGGCAACTTAGATGAAACGTTGGCCAACATAGCATCACTTTCTGAAACACTGAAAAATTCTAACGGAAAGATTGCAGGTATCATTGACAACTTGGAAGTGGTCACGAGCGACCTGAAGGACGCACAGATTAGCAAGACAGTAGATGCTGCTGAAGGCGCTATAACGGAGGTGCAGACCAGTCTCCAAACCATCCAAGGGACGGTCTCAAGTGCTGAGCAGGCCATCGCAAATATCAACCAACTCATTTCCAAGGTCGAAAATGGAGATGGATCTCTAAGCGCCTTAATCAATGACAAGGCACTCTATGAGAACTTAGAAAGTACCTCTCAGAATTTAGATCTGCTGCTACAAGACTTTAGACTCAATCCGAAGCGCTATGTGAATGTTTCAGTTTTTGGGAAAAAGCAAAAGGACTACGAGCTTCCTGAAAATGATCCTGCGGAGAATGCGGCGGAGACACCAAAGAATTAGGCCGTCTGCATTCCATTTGATTTTATACGATTTCTAGGCCTGTCAAAGTAAGTCTTCGTGCTTGATAACAAGGTCGTACGTCTGCGATACATAAAGTCCTTAGGATATATTCGAGATATTCAAGAGAAGCAAGTAGCCTTACAATTCATTTTAAATCAGCAGGTTAGGGTTTATCCTAATACAAATAAAAACCCTATTTCTAAGGTTCCAGAAAAACGAGGTAATTCCTATCTTAGTCTTAAAGCATCCCTTACAATTGTCAAGCCTCGAGAACTAAAAATCCCTGCCGAAATTCAAGTCGACAGGGATAATAATTAATGAGTGCGGATTGAGAAATAAGAGTTTATGATCTATAGTTTCACAAATCTGGTAGAAAATCTGCTTTTCTCATTGTGTCCAGTGATCACGTAGATCCCCTTAGGTAGTTCGCTTACATTCACTATGCTTTTATTCGAGGTCAATATTCTTAATCCTTGGGTATTAAAAATTTCCATCTTGTAGTCATTACTTGGTAACTGCAATTCTAGAACATCCATGGTAGGATTGGGACTAATCTTGACATTTTGGACCAAGATGTGATTATCCTGCCCAGAAGTAATTTGATTTTCAACCTCACCGCCCAGGTAAATCTTTTCTAAGTTTGTGTCAACTAGGTAGGTTGGTTCTTCTTGAGACACACTTAGAACTTCAGCTAGTTTCCCATTTTCCTTCGCCGTGAAATAGATGGTAAACAAGCCTTCTTCCAGCAAGATTGTTTCCTGATCATCTGCTGGAATTGCAAGAACTTTCAACGAACCGTCGGAATCAACCCTCCATGGTAAGTCTGATTCAGTATCGAAGATCGCTTTAACATCTGTTACTTGCATCACGTTGGTGTCTACCTCAAATGAAAATTGAGCAGCATAAATGTCGTATTGCTGATCTATGCTAATGCCCACTTGGTAAGTTTCTCCCTTATTCAGCAGTGCATCGGTGAACTTTATATCGTCTTGCAAAATTACTTCTGGATCATCTGCCAACAGGGCTGAATCATCAATATCGCCTTTCTTATAAGCAGTGAAGTTCCCCTTGGTATTGGCAAGAGCACTGGGCGTTTCGATGAATCTCCATCCAAATCGCTCATCTTCCCAGATTCCCAAATAGAACTTATTTAGCAAAACAAGGTCTAAAGTAGAAACATCACCATCTTCATCGATATCCATAATTTTCACCACCTCAGGGTCGAACGGCCATGCACCAAGTATATACCTTTTCATCAGTACTGCGTCCACAAGGTCCAGACCTTGACTTGGATCATCCATATATTCTAAAGTGAGATCTTCGGTCCCCGGCACCTCGGCAATACCTTCAATATTTGTAGTGTAATCATTGTTAACTGTTACACCTGGCATAGGCCGGCCTCCATGGGTGGTGACATAAACCTTTTCCCCTGAGTTAGCAACATTAGGTACCGTGATATGCTGAATATGTTCTGCCTTCAGATTCGTAAACGAGGTAGAAGTCACGGTCCATGTCCTAGCTACTAGGGAATAATTCGAGGTCGTCTGTAGGACTGCATCTTCATATGAAGCCAAATACTCTTCCTCATTCTGGGCAAACATTGGCCTAGTGTTTTCATAGTCAACTTTGGCAACATTTAACAGCTCTTCTGGAGAAATTCTATGGTCTCTTGCGCTTGCATCTTCAGGCCACAAGAGATCGTCCACATTCCAAACGAGTCCAGTTGCTGGTAGTCCAAACTCCAAAACCTGTGTGTATTCTCCAATAACTCCGGTGAACCACTCTACTGCCGCCCACTCGCGAACAATTTTAAACTGTCCACCAATAACAAATACCTCATCGTAATAGCTAGTCGCAACAGCATAGCAATCCGCATCGATGAAGGTAGGT
>CAZMYK010000203.1:0-6943 GCA_964570435.1 uncultured Saprospiraceae bacterium
CCTATCTGTAGCAGTATGGCCTTGCTTTTTTTGTACTGCCCTTTTTCGAAAAGCGCATAAGCTTCATCATAACTTCTTTCTACCTGTTTCGCCTCATCTAACTGCTTAGCCGCATAGTTAGGATCAGTTACACTCAAGGTGAACTTGGAATCTGGGAAGTCAGCGAGCATCTTTGATCTGTAGTAATCAGCCTTTGGCTTATTACTGAGATCAGTGTAGGAAAGATAGGAGAAGTAGTAAGCCTCCTCTCTAAATGCCGACGAGTCATTTCTCACATATAGATCTTCGAGTGAAGCAGCAGACTTATCAGACTGCTCTAATTTGCTTCTATAGAGTTTTCCTAGATTGAAGAGGGCTTCTTCAATCTTTGCATTGGCCAATCCCTTGTCTTTCTTGCTAAAAGGTACAGCGGCAAGGAGTTTCTGGACTTCCTCATCCGTCATTCGCTTAGCAATTTCTTCTTCAGATGTATTTTGATCTATACTAGATGACGGGCGATTAGACCTCCTCCAATCATCTTCCAAACTCCGACTGCCCCAGTTCTTTCGAAATTCGTTCTGCCCCCTCCTAACCTTATTGACATCATAGGCAAAGAAGGTACTAGTAGCGCCCCTAGCACCAGCTGCCGCACTATTGACCGGAAGTGCCGTAGCATTAAGGCCGCTCTTCTTTGAAAGAGCTGCATTCGAAGGCTTTTTCTGTGACATCTCTTGCTTCTTTTTAAGAGATGCAGCAATCTCACGCTGTCTTTCAGGACTCATTTCACTTACCCGAAGTAGGCTATCTTGTAGCTCGATAATCATAATATTCGTGGCAATGTCCTTTAGGTTTAAACTTCTTTTCTCTACCTCATCATAGCGCTCATCACTCTTAGGCATGCTAAGTAAGGTACTATCGTAGTGAAACTTTGCATCTGCATATTCTTCTTCTTCATAAAAGTAGGACGCCATTACAAAGTAGGACTCAGTGCTTTGTGCACTATTCCCCACATTGTATCTGATCGAATTTCTGAAATTGTCCATCGCAATTTCTCGCTCACCGAGCTTTAGATTGATGGTTCCCATGGTAAAGTAGATCTGATCTCGGTAGTTGAAATTCTTTTCTTCCTTCGCCATTTTCTCAAGACGATCCATCGTCTTCTTTGCACTTTCCTTCCCGGATGCCCATGCAGCCTTCGACATATTAAGAGCTGCGTTGAATTCCATTTCATAGCTAGGGTGCATTTTGATCACAGCATTGTACGATTCAAAGGCCTTATCTTGTCTGCCTAGAGCTTGATTAAGTTGGGCTAAAATAAAAGTGTATCTGGCCCTGTCTTCTTTGTTCTTACTAAGTTCCACTGCCGCACTCAGCTCGCCTATTGCCTCGGAATACTCTTTCTTCTTCATGTGGTAAAACGCACGGACCACTGGGATCTCTCTTCTTGTATCCTTAGGAGTTCCAGCGTCACCATCCACCTTGTCCAGGTAGTATTCAGCTAGGGAAAAGCGCTCCCTGTGGATGTAAGTTCGAGCCAACCATAGTATCCCTTCTTGATAGACAGGCTCATGCCCGAACATTCCATCTTTCTCAGCAGACTTAACGACCTCCTTGGGGTCCGAATTGGGTGGATTGGTCTTTTTCTTGCTCCTACTTTCAGGTTCCTTCTCAACAGACTCAACATTTTCGTTAATCGGCGTATCGATATTTGTACTTTTTTCTTCCTTCGCTGCTGGTTCTTCAGCACTTGGACTTTCTGCTGGCGCTTTTTCTGGCCTCTTTTTAGAACCTGGTTTACCTGACCTTTTCTTTGAATCCTTGCTTGTCTTGCGTTTCTTACTTCCAGCCTTTTTTGATTTCTTCTTGGGTTTTTTCTTGGTCTTAGTTTCTGGACGTTTCTTTTTCGCTCTTGTCTTCTTCTTCTTAGTAGGTCGGCGAGTAGTGGTATTGCTAGATCTTTTCTTCTTCTTTTTACTGGGTTTTAGCCGAGACTTTCTCTTATTAAGTGGGTCAAATTCATCAATAAAAAATTCGAAAGTCTTTTCAGCCGCCTCATAGTCTTGCTTCATGTACTGGGCCTTACCTAGTAAGACGTAGCAGTCATCTACCCATTGACTTGGCTCATGAACCGTAGCAACGATAGAAACTTTTTCAATAGCCTTGTCAAGTTTCTCAGAAACCGATTTTGCATTTTCGACTGCAGTGTAAGGAAAAAGAGGTAGTATTTTGTTGTAATTGTCTTGGTACTGCGTAGTCAATGAAGCCTCAGCTTCTTGCATGATCACATCGGCATTAAAGTAGCCATTGAATTTAGCAGTTGTGTTATGATATATCTTTCCGATCGTGCCTACCTCACCTCGCTTTTTCTGAACGGTACACCCATTGGCACCGATGATAACAATCAGAAAACTTAATAATACTTGAATCCTCCTCAACGTCCGAGATTTATATTTTCTAAATTTCTTTCAATACATTTGCAATTCCCCAACATGAACGTGCCGGAAATACCTTATTTATAACAATAATCGAGCAAATTTATTTTATTGTGCAATGTTTGACAAGGAATTAGGTCAATTTAAAGGCAAAATACGCGTTACTAAGAGATAAATGGAGGACAACGACATACTAGAAGACAAGAAAGACAAGCTGAAAAAGAATTATCGTCTAGTGGTATTGGATGATGAAACCTTACAAGAAGTTAGTACCTATAAGTTGTCCCTCCTTAATTTATATCTATTGATCAGTAGTGCCTTGCTGCTTGTGGGACTTATCATTGTCTTACTATTTGTATTTACCCCACTCAAAACCTTTCTACCAGGCTATGGTGACGTAGAGGCCAATAAAGAATTTATTGAACTAACACAAAAGACTAGGGAGCTAGAGAATGACATTCTAGCAATGACGGAATATATAGATCGGAGCAGGAATAGATTGGTAGGTGTAGATGAAGGAGATGAAGTAGTTGCAGCGTCAGAGGTGCAACCTTCAAGTATTTTTATTGACGTAGATTCTGAACCTGAACTCGCCAAGGTTAGAAAGCCAAGGACGATTGTGAATAAGGCGAAACTAGGTCAATACTATCTGCTTTCACCAATTTCAGGCCCAATTAGTGCCGACTTCGATCCCAACAAGAAGCACTTTGGAGTCGATATTTTGGGCCCGAAGAATACAGCTATAAAAGCTATTATGGATGGCTATGTGATGTCCTCAGACTGGACCCTTGCATCTGGAAACACTATTGCAATCCAGCATGCAAATAATATTGTATCATTTTACAAGCATAATTCTTCATTATTAAAAAAAGCTGGTAGCTTTGTCCAAGCTGGAGAAGCGATAGCAATTATCGGTAATTCAGGTACTTTATCGGATGGGCCTCACTTGCATTTTGAACTTTGGTACAATGGGCACCCAGTAAATCCGACGGAATTTATAAACTTTTAAGTATGAGCAATCACGATTTGAATACCCTTCGAGATGACGAGGGTAAACTATTGAGTCCAATTCTCGATGAGGAAATAAAAAACTTTCTGATCGATATCGACGGCACAATTACAGATGACATCCCGAATGAGGAACCAGAAAGAATGGGTACTTGCGCACCCTATCCTGACGCCTTGGAAATCATAAATAAGTGGTACAACGAGGGGCACATTATCACCTTCTTTACTTCACGAACAGAAGAACACAGAAAGATCACTGAACGTTGGCTGAAAGAGCACAAGTTTATGTACCACGGTCTTCTTATGGGCAAGCCAAGGGGAGGAAACTACCACTGGATCGATAATCATCTTGTAAGAGCTACGAGATTCAAGGGTAAATTCACAGACTTTGTGCACAAGAATAAGAGCATAGAAGTTTTCGAAGACTAGTACTTCTCAGACACTGATCCTACTTCTAAGACTAATCAGCAGAAGGCTCTCCTATGTGACTTCGCTACTACTGATACCTGTACAAGTAGGCTTATTCAGAACTACAGTTTAGTGCCTTTAGTTTCTCAGTGTCAAGCTTCTCCGTAAAAGGATTTGAGTCCTTTAAGTTATTGATAATAAGTCAATTATGGTTTGTGCAGTGATGCTGTACATCCCTAGCTAAGACCGATTCGATGGTGAAACCGTGACGAAGTAGATCTACCCGCTATCCTTAACAAGTAAATCTTCTAGGGCACCCGCAATGGTAGGGAAATTAAATTCATACCCCTTTGCCAGGAGAGCGTCAGCACTGGCCCAGGTGCTCATGAGGATGGCTTCGGACATTTCTCCGAAGATCAACTTCAAGACGAACCGTGGTGCGCCAAACTTAATAAACGGCCCACCCTTTACCTGAGCGATAGCATTGATAAGTTGCCTCCCATTTACTGGATTCGGACCTACTGTATTGAATATCCCGGAAAGATTATTGTCAAGCAGGAAGCCTGCTATTCGGCATACCTCCTGAACGTGAATCCATGAAAAGATCTGTGACCCATTCCCAAAGTAGTTGCCAATCCTGAACAGGAAGGGAACTAACATCGGTTTCAAGGCACCACCCTTCGGGCTAAGCACAATTCCAATTCGCAGTAAGGCCCATTGACCAACAAATGGTTTGATGCTATGATGGGCCTCTTCCCACTTTCGAGTGACCTCAACAATGAAACTGTCCTCACTGTCGCTCACCTCAGATTCTGAAAGTGCATGCTCATCGGACTCACCATAGATTCCTATTGCAGAAGCTCCGATGTAGGCAGGTTTTGAACCTCCAAGTTCACTTAGTTTACGACGAAGAAGGTCAATCGATTTGACCCTGCTGTCAATAATCTTCTTTTTTTGACTGACTGTCCATCGCTTTCCAGCAATGCCTTCTCCGGCTAAATGGATGATGCAATCTACATCCAAGGCTCCTTCTTCGATAAAATCCTTTTCTAGGTCCCATTTGAAAAAAGCATAGCGAGGATGGTCTCTTTTTTTTCGCGACAAGATTCGAACCTCATGACCTTGAGCATGCAAGAAGGCAGAAAGTTCTTTACCTATTAAGCCAGTACCACCTGCGATCAATATTTTTTTGGACATAGAAGGAATTAGTCTGATTTTAACATTTATTAAATAACTTTACAAAGCAATAAGTTTTAATATCCAAGTTATTCCTATGAAATATTTCATATCCCTCTCCTCCCTGCTATTCCTCCTTCTTTCCTGTGGCCCTGAAGCGGAGCCCGTCCAAGAAGATTTTAATGTGAATATTCGGATGAAGTCAGATCCAGGCAGGCTTAACCCAATGGTGGGTACAGCAACGATCCAGTCTACGGCGATAAATGGCTTGTTATTTTTGACTCTTGCCCACTATGATCCTATCAGTTTTGAGTTAAGCCCAGTTCTAGTGAAGGAGGTACCGGAGGCCGAGGTAGCGGAAGATGGAAGCATTTCTTATTCCTATGAAATCGTGGAAGAGGCCGTTTGGGATGATGGAACACCAGTGACAGGAGAGGACTATCTATTTACCTTGAAACTAGCTCTAAATCCAAGCGTAGATGCACCTTCTTGGAGGGGAATTCTGAGCAGTGTTAGGTCTGTGGAAGTCGATTCCGAAAATCCAAAGAAGTTTAAGGTGGTCCTTTCTGAGTACTTCCATATTGCCAAGGAGGCATTTTGTACCTTCGAAATCTTCCCAAAACACATCTATGATGCGGGAGAGGTAATGAACGAATATGAACTGTTAGAAATCTTAGAAAGCGATGAATCAGATTCGACGTTGGTTGGCTTTGCCAAGGAGTTTAATAGTATCAAGTTTACCCAAGAAACGGTATCTGGTTGTGGGCCCTACCGTCTGAAGGCGTGGGAGATAGACCAATATGTCGTGCTTGAAAAGAAGGAAGACTACTGGGGACAAAAGTATCCAGAAAGAACCCTCCTCCACAACAACCCAAAGGAGGTGACCTTTCGAATGATCACGGATGAGAATGCAGCACTAACCTTGCTAAAGGATGGAAGTCTTGACCTCATGCTAGTGACAGACGCTACTGCCTTTGATAATCTTAAGGAAGGAGAAGGATTTAGCGATCAATTTAATGTTAATACCCCTTCCATGTCGAGGTTCTACTACATCGGCCTCAACAATCGTAGACCCGAACTGTCCGACAAGGATGTAAGGAGGGCCCTAGCGCATCTTGTAGATGTAGATAATATTATAGAAACCTTGGACAACGGATACGGAAAGAGGATGGTAGGTCCCATGTTCGCTAACTCTCCTGTGTTCGAGAATTCGCTTGAGCTAATTGACTACAATCCAGAAAAGGCCATCGAAATTTTGGAATCAAAAGGTTGGAAGGACACCAATAAGGATGGGACTAGAGACAAGATGATAGGTGGTGAGCGGGTAGAGCTAGTGGTGGACTATTTGGCATCCCAAAGTCCTCTAGGACAGAAGGTAGGTCTGCTATTTCAAGACAATGCGGAGCAAGCCGGGGTGAAAATTGACATGGAAATAAAGGAAGGCCGAGCTATGACTAATTCAATTTATTCACACGACTACGAGTCATCAGCAAGTGCGGCAGGCTTATCACTCGCACCCTATGATCCTTACCAGAGATGGCATTCTGACAACAGTGTTCCACGAAAGGGGAATGTTGCAGGGTATGTGAATGATAGGAATGATGAATTGATCGAGACCATCAGGACAACTAAGGATGCAGCAGAAAGGGTTGAGGCATATAAGGAATTTCAAAAGTTAATCTACCAGGAGCAGCCGGTTATTTTTCTCTATTCGCCAACGCAGAAATTTGTGCTTAACAAGAAATTCGATGGACTATTTTCTGAAAAGCGACCAGGTTACTTCGTTGGGAGCTTCAAGCGTTCAGAAGACTAGGACTCAGTCTCAATTCGTTGCCGAACGGCTTCCATCTGGGTTCGTAAACCTAGGGCCTTACTCAATGTATCAATTTCGAATTCTTCAGTGAACGCACCCTTGTAGGTGATTCTTTCGCCATATTGAA
>CAZMYK010000204.1:0-6925 GCA_964570435.1 uncultured Saprospiraceae bacterium
AGTTCTATTGTGTTGTTCATATTGTCTTTTGCTTGTCGCATTGCAAATGACCCCCAGAATACGCCTTGGATACTGCAACCCTTGAGCAAGGTGAGATTAAGCGGAATTTTAGGAATTTCGCCGGCCGCAAATCCAACAACTAGAAATCGACCCTTCCACGCCATCGTTCTAAGAGCTTGTTCTGAGAAGGGGCCTCCGACAGGATCATATATGACATCCACGCCCTTATTGCTAGTGAGTTCTTTGACCCTCGTCTTCAGATCGACTTTTGAATAATTGACTAACTCGTCTGCACCATATGCCTTACAAAGTGCAAGCTTTTCGTCTGTCGAAGCGGCGGCAATCACGTGGGCTCCCATCCTATGTCCAAGCTCTACTGCGCTTAGTCCCACTCCACCAGCCGCACCCAGTACAAGAAGACTTTCTCCCTTTTTTATTTGCGCTCGATCTTTTAGGGCATGGTAGGAAGTGCCATAGGCAATCATGAATGATGCCGCATTAATCATCGACATACCAGGAGGCTTCGGAAACGTAACGTCTTCCTTGGCCAAGGCAAGTTCGGCGTAGCCACCGTAGGGATTCATAGCAATTACCTCATCGCCCACTTTGTATTTTTGAACCTTACTTCCTACTTCTTGGACCACACCAGCAATATCACCACCGGGAGAAAAAGGAAAATCAGGTCTGAATTGATATAGCCCTTGAATAATCAATGTGTCAGGGAAATTCACACCGCATGCATGAACCTTAATCAGTACCTCGTTTTCACCTGGGATTGGGTCAGGAAGGTCGCCATAACTTAGCTTAGATGGAGGTCCAAAGGATTCACATTTAATTGCTTTCATATCTACTCGTAGTCTTTAAGTTCTGTATTTTCTTTGCATGGCAAAGAGGAAGTTTCTCAGGTATTGGTCCAAGCACTTGCGGTACTGATTTTGCGATTGCTTTCTGAAGAATGCATTGATTTCGTGCTTGCTTACCTTGACATCTATTGCCCCCATCATCGCAACAATTTCTTCTACTTTAAGATTTAGGGCAATCTTAAGCTTTCTGAAAATAATGTTGTTATTCAAGACTTGTTCTGGTTTGGCCTGCTCACCTTCCTTCTTACCCCGTTTATAATTGATGAAACCATTTAAGAAGGCTGACAATTGTTCATCAGGTATAAAAATAGAATCTGGGTCCTCATGTCGTTTTAGCCATGCACTTATTTCGCTGCGTGTAGCAGGGTAGCCACCTGAGCGGAACAGAGCCATCATTCGATCATCGTTGAAATCGAAGGTGTAGCGAACCTGCCGAAGGACATCATTATTATTCATGAATGTAAGATAGAAAAAGCTGCATACTTAGGGCTCTTATTTTAGTCCCAGCAAAAATTCGAATTTGTTTGGCTTACTTATGCTCTGATTTCTGCTGTTTTCTGCATAAAAAAACCGCTGAACATGATGTTCAGCGGCATTTATCATCTAGCTATTCGAGCAATTATTTGCCTGCGCTGTAACGACTATTTACCTCGTCCCAATTAATCAAGTTGAAAAAAGCTGAAACGTAGTCAGGTCTTCTGTTCTGATAGTTAAGGTAGTAGGCATGCTCCCAAACGTCAATCCCAAGAATTGGAGTACCTCCGCAAGCAACACCAGGCATTAGTGGGTTGTCCTGGTTAGGAGTGGAACAAATTTCTACCTTGCCACCCTTATGTACACACAACCATGCCCAACCCGAACCGAATCTAGTCCCAGCAGCCGTCTTAAACTTGGCTTGGAATTCTTCATAGGACCCGAATGCTTCTGTGATTGCATCAGCTACTGCTCCTGTCGGCGCTCCTCCTCCTTCTGGACTCATTACACTCCAGAACAAACTGTGATTATAGAATCCACCACCATTATTTCTAACAGCCCCATTTTCCATATCTAGGCCACCTAGAATTTCGTCAATTGACTTGCCTTCCAAATCTGTTCCCTCTATTGCTGCATTAAGCTTATTGGTATAACCTTGGTGATGCTTTCCATGATGAATAGTCATCGTCTTTTCATCTATATGCGGCTCCAATGCATCATGTGCATAAGGTAAATCAGGTAATTCAAATGCCATCTTTTTATTTTTTTAGTTGTTTAAATTTTTGTTGTTTTTGTCGAAGTTCTAACCGAAAATTGAAGTAATTGTTCGAATAGAGGCCAACTTCAAACGAATATATGTGTTTATTAGAAAATGATTTTAAATTTGCACAAATTTTACTTGAATCCCAGAATAAATTGGACTTCTAAATAGAGAAATATGATTACTAGGACAGAAAAAGATAGCATAGGGTACATAGAGGTCCCTTCCGACAAATATTGGGCGGCACAGACCCAGCGGTCTAGCCAGAATTTTAGAATTGGAGGACAGAAAATGCCCTTCGAAGTCATCAAGGCTTTTAGTATCTTGAAAAAGGCGGCAGCCCATGTTAATAGTGAGGCAGGTGTCTTAGATGCTGAAAAAGCTGAAATGATTGCCAAGGTCTGTGACGAAATTTTCGACCACAAGCTCGATGGTGAATTTCCCTTGGTAGTTTGGCAGACAGGTTCCGGTACTCAATCGAATATGAATGTGAATGAGGTCATTGCTAACAGAGGGCATGTCCTCAGTGGTGGAGCTCTTACAGATGAAAAAAAATTCCTACACCCTAATGATGATGTGAACAAGTCGCAGTCTTCTAATGATACCTTTCCGACCGCTATGCACATATCGGCATATGTCAAGCTTGTGGATCACACCATCCCAGCTCTAGAAAACCTTGCAGATGCATTAAAGCAGAAGTCTGAAGACTTTATGGACGTTGTTAAAATTGGAAGAACCCACTTCATGGACGCAACTCCTGTGACGCTGGGGCAAGAGATTTCAGGATATGCATCTCAACTCAGACACGGGATCAAGGCCGTGCGCAATACCCTTGACCACCTTTCTGAACTGGCCTTAGGAGGTACAGCCGTCGGAACAGGCCTAAATACACCAAAGGACTATGCGCTTAATGTAGCTGCCAAGATTGCTGAATTGACGGGAAAACCCTTCATTACTGCAGAAAATAAATTTGAAGCACTGGCCGCCCATGATGCGATTGTGGAGGCCCATGGTGCATTGAAAACTGTTGCCGTTTCCTTGATGAAAATCGGTAATGATATAAGGATGCTAGCCTCTGGACCTAGATGCGGAATTGGTGAAATTGTAATTCCAGCGAACGAACCTGGATCGTCCATCATGCCTGGTAAGGTGAATCCAACACAGTCGGAGGCACTAACGATGGCTATGGCACAGGTTTGTGGGAATGACGTTTCGATTAACATCGGAGGGATGACTGGGCACTTTGAATTGAATGTATTCAAGCCTATGATGATCTTCAACTTCTTGATGTCTGCCCAACTGATCGCTGATGCTTGTAACAGTTTTAAGGAGAATTGTGTTGACGGGATCGAACCAGCTCATGAGCGTATAGCTGAAAATCTTAACAACTCTCTTATGCTTGTCACAGCCCTGAATACGAAGATAGGTTATGATAAGGCTTCAGAAATAGCAAAGAAAGCTTACAAAGAGGGAACTACATTGAAGGCTGCTGCATTGAATCTAAAGTACCTCTCTTCTGAGGACTTTGATGAGTGGGTGGATCCTTCCAAGATGCTGGGCAGGTAAATCCGACTTATCTCGGTGAATAAGGCTGAGATAGAAAAGTGAAATGATAAAATGAGACATTTAATTTTCATACTAAGCATGTTCTTAAGCTTGTCTATACAAGCTCAGTTCAGCATTGGTGAAAATGTCTCTGAAGAATTCGCAATTTCAGAAAAGGGAGGTGAATACTTCCAGCCCGTAGGAAAGGTTTTCTCCTCCCTTCTACATTCTGGCCTCTTTCCAAGGTACAGCGAGGAGGGTTTCCATATCAAGATAGGTCTGCATGTCACTAGGATGAATCTTTTTAGTGGTAACCAATCTTACCAGATTGACCCACTCAATGTGGCACCGAATATAGCAGGTAGCCCAGCTTCGGTAACCTATATGGAAGACGGTGCTGGCGAGGTGGTCCTGCCCGGTGGCAATGAAGTTAGCGAAGTAATTTTGGGTGCTCCAGAACTCTATATTGGAACCCTGTTGGGAACAGATTTTTACGGAAGGTATGGGCAGTTAGGTCTGGAAGGCAATCTTGGCAATCTTCAATTCTATGGGGGAGGTATCCGGCACGACTTTGGCCGCTACTTTCTACCTGAATATGTGAAGTGGTATTTGTCCTATAACTACCACCAGATGAAGATCGGTTCTGCAGTCAATTCCGTAAATCAATATGGACTTACGCAACTTGGGGTAAAGCTGAATAGGATCGGTTTCTATGGGCTTTTCGGGATGGAGATTAATGACGCTAAGCTTTCTTACGCCTTTGATTCGGCAGCCCCAGCGTCGACCTCAGTTATAGCCTTGCAGGATGAATTTCCATTCAGATATGGAGGTGGTTTTAATCTTAGTTTCAAGTATGTGGAGCTCTATGGAGAGTACAATATGAATGATCCCGTAGCGCTCTTACTAGGTTTTTCTGTTGGAATCTAAGTATTTAGCTAATTTTAGCTGAACTTACAAAGACATCACTTGCAGAAGAAAGAAAGATTCCCAGTCTACATAGCCTTAGTAGTTTTTCTCCTTAGTCTGCTCTTCTTTGCCCCAGCGAGGGAAGCCGGAATGGTCCATGACTTTACAGGGTTTTTCTTGAATTCCGAAGATGCGACTTGGCTCGAAGCGCTAGGATCCTACGATTACAACGTGGTGCAACCTTTTTTGCAATCCTTCAATCTGGGACTCTTTCGAATAGCGGGACGTTCGGCTATATTGTACTACCTGATTTTCCATATGATCTTTGGCCTTGGTGTTTATGCCTGGTTAAGATTTATTTGGGAATACACGGAATCTAAGGTCCTTGTTGTAGCTCTAGGCCTAAGCATACTTGTGAATCCTTGTATCGCAGAGGTCCTCATTTATGATGTCAGTCAAGCCTACTTATGGACCTTTCTCTTCCTTGGAATCTACCATTGTTGCCTTTTGGCTTATATCGAAAATGGAAAGGCCCTACCTGCTGCAGGGCTTGTTATCTCACTTCTTTTCCAGCTGTGGACTTTCGATTACATCCTTGTCTACCTTCCTCTAACCATACTATTCCTGACTGCCTTTACGAAGGTGGGGTTTCAGCGCAGGTACATATTGCCAATCGGCTTGTCTGCTCTTGCCTGTCTAGCCTACTTCTTGCAAAATAAATTCTTCCTTGCTACCTATGTAGGACATTATGGGGAAGATATCCATTTGAGATTCTCCTTTTTGGACCAGTGTTCGACCTTAATCAAACAAGTTTTGAAACTGCTAGGACAATGCCAATTCTACTCCTATCCTCTAAGACATTCGATTTATGAGCTAGCATCTTCTATCTGGGTACAAATTCTATTTTGTGTAGGATGTACTGCTTCATTGGCTTACCTAGCCTTTGTTAAGAAGAAGTCTAGCTTGGCGGTCCTCTTTAACTATCAACTACTATTAGGCGTAATTCTATTGCTGCCGGTAAGTAATCTTTATTTTTCTGACCTTCTTCTGACGGAAAATGATCGGTATGGATTCCTACCTGGTATATTTCTGGTCACTTCCATTTCTACCTTAATATGGATGCTCATTCCAGCAAAATTTAGGTGGCCCTGCCTTTTGCTTTTAGCGCTTGGTCTTTTCCTTGGACAATCTCGCCTTGTTCGGACTTGGGCCACGGGGCAAAGTATTGTTTCGGAGGTTCTGACTCATATGCCGGAGGATTTCTTTGACCCCGATCAGCGGATCTTCTTGCTCAATTTGCCAGATAATTTTGAAGGAGTGTACTTGTTTAAGAATTTAACAAAGGAATCGAAATTACTCGAAGAAACCTTCGTGAGTCAGCGAGGCGATACCACCTTTGCAGACTTGTCGGTAGTTGCACAAATGAATATGGTAGACGAGCTGGATGGAGCAAGAGCTATCTATGTGGCTCCTGATAGGCTGGAGGTGGAGTTAGAACAATATGGCACTTGGTGGTGGAGAAACGGACTTGGTGCTTACAACTATGGTAACGAAAAGTATGATTTTGAACTTTCACAACTTGCCTACAGTTTGAGCTTAAAGGACCCCACGCTTAGGTACTTCGTGTGGCAAGACGGTCAGTTCTTAGAGGTGAGGGCTGAAGATTAAGTGACAGTCTATTTTAATGAAAAAATCTTGGGAAGTCTAAGAACTAATGCTATCTTTGCACTCCTTTTGAAAAGTAAATGGTTATGAAGCGTCATAATTCTTTCAACATTCCTTTTAAAAATGCCAAGCTTGGCATGCATGAATACAAGTTTCAGGTAGATGATTCTTTTTTCCAGGATTTTGAAAGTAAGACCATTGAAAAAGGAAATTTTGAAATAGTAGTAGTGATGGATAAGCGCGAAAGCATGCTTGATTTGGAATTTCAAATCAATGGATCATTTGGATCACCTTGCGACCGTTGCCTAGCAGACATTAGGATCCCATTAGAATCAACGCAACGAATCTTAGTGAAGTTCGATGACTTAGGGAAGGAAGACACTGATGAAGTAATCTACATTGGGACCGAAGAAACGAACCTCAATGTGGCGGAACTAATTTTGGAATTCATTGTGATTTCGCTACCGATATCTAATACGATCGACTGCGAGGAGAATGAGTTTGAGTTCTGCGATGAAAGGGTACTAGACTACTACGATGAGTTAGAAGAACAAGCTCAGCAGCTCGGAGAGGAGGAAAAGTCAGAAAGGACAGCTGTCTGGGATGCATTAAAAGATATTAAGTTAAACTAAAAATAAAGGGATATGGCACATCCGAAGTCAAGAATCTCAAAGCAGAGAAAAAGAAAGAGAAGAACGCACAAGAAGGCGAC
>CAZMYK010000205.1:0-3733 GCA_964570435.1 uncultured Saprospiraceae bacterium
GCAGCCGCCCTGCTTATTGGTCTAAGCTTATACCTAGTGAATAAGCCACTCTTCCTTAATCCATCTATTAAGTTGATCTTGTCATTAGTGCTTCCAATTACCTTTATGGTAAAAACAGGCATTGAAAAGCGAGCACAACTCGGAGGTTTTGCCCCCTTCCAAGAGCTACTCAAGCCCATCTACCTTACCATGATCATTGGGGCCACGATTTATGGTCTTTTTCAATACATCATGATGTCGGTTGACCATGAATTACTTGAAATTCAGAGGAGGATTGCTATTGAATCCTTGGAGACCATATCAGGTCTTGCTAATCTGACGGCTGAGAATGTGGCGGAGATCAAGGAAATGAAGGCGGAGGATATGAAGCCAAGTCCAAGGGGGCTGCTCTTCACGTTGTCCAAAAATTTCATTTTAGGCTTCATATTTGCAGCAATAATTGCGTTAATTCTTAAACGAAAAAATCTAGCAAGTGAGTAAAGTCGACATCACCATAGTAGTACCCTTGCTGAATGAGGAAGAGTCACTTCCTGAACTTTGCACATGGATCAAGCGCGTCTGTGATGAGAATTCTTTTTCCTATGAGATCATACTAATTGATGATGGCAGCACTGACAAGTCCTGGGAGATCATCCTAGATTTGAAAACCAAGGATGAGAATATACGAGGAATTAAATTCCGCAGGAACTACGGTAAGTCTGCGGCCTTGAACGTTGGCTTCCAGGCTGCAAATGGAGCAGTTGTAATTACTATGGATGCTGATCTCCAGGATAGTCCAGATGAAATTCCTGAGCTAAATCGGATGGTAATTGAAGAAGGATACGACCTGGTATCAGGTTGGAAGCAAAAACGATATGACCCCATCAGTAAGACCTTGCCGTCAAAGTTCTTTAACGCATTTACCCGAAAAATGAGCGGGATCAAATTGCATGATTTCAACTGTGGACTTAAGGCCTACAAGAAGGAGGTCGTAAAAAACATCGAAGTTTACGGAGAAATGCATCGTTACATACCAGTCATAGCAAAGTGGGAAGGCTTCACTAAAATCGGAGAGAAAGTTGTCCAGCATCAAGCAAGAAAATATGGCAGCTCTAAGTTTACGGGTCTAAAGAGAGCAATGAATGGCTTCTTAGATATTATTTCTATCTCCTTCATCGGAAGATTTGGGAAGGCACCAATGCACTTTTTTGGTCTCTTGGGTACCTTCTTATTTGCAATTGGATTTCTCGCCGCAAGTTATATAGGAATCGTGAAGATATATAGACTAAGTAAGGGTCTAGAAACCATCCTGGTAACAGACAATCCATACTTTTTTATTGCTCTGACCACCATCATCTTGGGTACAATGTTGTTCTTGGTGGGATTTCTAGCCGAACTCATCAATCAGAATAATCCTCGACGAAGTGTCTACAAGGTAGAAAGTCAGGTATAAAATTTGATTCTAGCCAACCCTTCGCACTCCATCCTCGTCTTTAGAAATAATCCTTGGATCTGATAAAGAAAAGAATTTCGGATTCCTGGGCAACACTATTGCGCTAAAAAGCGTCCATCTAAAAAAGAAAATATGTCATTGCGAATTATATCTAGTATCCTATGTTTTTTACTATTCCTGTCAAGTTGTGATTGCATTCACAATGATGACGGGGATAGTAAATGTTATGAATTTGACCGTCGCCAATGTAGTGGTGACGAATGGTCATAGCAGGTACCTGAGAATGATAGCGAGACAGATCAAGAATCTAAGATGAAGGATTACCTGGTGGAAAAGGGAATCTCAGTCACTGAGGTAACAGTGGTGAAAAACTTCCATGATGCAGTATGTGAAGCTTGCTTTATTTGCCCTAACGGTGATAGGTTTTTTGTCAAGCTTGAAAATGGGCAAGACTCTCTCAAGCTTGAGGATTTAGACCTCCTGTCTTTAGAAGAGACTGATTGTTCTAATTTGTAACGTCTTGGATGCTATATGACAAGCTAAAGAAAAAGCTGTTCGCGAATAAGATAAATATTGCTAGCTTACTTTTTCTCAGCATTCAGAGATCGCCAATGATCTAAGTAGTAGTCCATAATAACGGGCCTGTCCAATCGGTTGGCTTCTACTTCCTCAATCCGAATATCTTGTGGGAAGTAGAAGATGTGCTTGAGGCTTTCTTCCTCTAAGAACCTTAGGCCGAGATCCGATCTCATTTGAAAATCCAATTCTTGGCGGCTCGCCAAGACAAAGCCCCAATTACCAAAGGAAGGGACATTAATTCGGTACGGGTAGATCGCTGGAAAGCCACTTTCTGTTAAGGTCTCAGCAATACACCAAAATGCAGAGGCACTCAATTCAGGGCTAGTTGCTTGCGTCACAAAAACCCCTTTCGGACTTAGAGCTTTCTGGACCAAATTATAGAAAGAAATCGAATACAATCTACTAAGACTTTCATTTGTAGGATCAGGCAGGTCGGCGATCACCATATCGAATTGTGACTCATTCTCCATTAACCACACAAAAGCGTCTTGATTCACAATTGTCAAGCGTTCATCTTCTAGGGAAGATTCATTTAGCTCACGAATTCTTGCAAAATCCTTTGATAATCTAACGATTTCAGGATCTAACTCGACAAGGACTACCTGCTCTAAGTCCGGATACTTAAGCACTTCTCTAAGTGCAAGTCCCTCACCACCGCCAAGGATGGCTACTTTTCTAAGTTGATCTAATTGCATCCCCCCTACATGCACTAGTGATTCATGATAACGATATTCGTCTCTCGAGGAAAATTGTATCGCAGAATTCAGATAAAGCCTGAACTCTTCCTTGTTGTCTGTTAAGATTACGTTTTGATAAGGAGTAGATTCGTTGTATACCACGGGATGTTTGAAAACGGAAGTATTCCAATGTTGGATATACTCATTCGCCCTGAATCCTGCGAAGGCAATCAAAACCACAAAGGCAAAGGAACAGGTCCATAACAATAGGTCTCTTCGTTTTCCTGAAGAAATCATTGACCTAAAAAATAAGAAATTCGCAAGTCCTACAGCAATATTTAAAAAGCCGAAAAGCAAGGAAGACTTGTACACGCCCATGAAAGGAATCAATACAAAGGGGAAAACGAGGGTCGCTACCAAGGCACCAATGTAGTCTAGGGTTAATACATCTGAGAGGCCCTCAGTACCTAAGTCGTCTTCCTGTAGTAGGCGAGTAAGAAGGGGAACTTCCAGACCTGTTAGGGTCCCAATTATAAAGACAAGACCAAGTATAAAAATATTAAAACCCGTAAAATCAGCGTAGGCAAAATAAAGATAGCAGAGCGGCACTGAAAACGCTCCGATGAGTCCTAAAATCAGCTCAATCCAAACAAAGTAAAACATTAGCTCCTTCTTGAAAAATCTTGACAACCATGAACCAAAACCCATGGCCGCAAGATAGAAGCCGATAATGATCGAAAACTGTCTAACACTATCTCCTAGAAAGTAAGAAGAAACTGTACTAATTAGCAGCTCATAAATGATGGAGCACATGCCCACAATCAGAGTAGAAAAAAGAAGGAACCTTTTTTGTGTTTTTAAAGTTGCCAAAAGGGTAGAATAAATTTAGGAAACAAAGGTATTATAATTAGTTTTACAAAAAAACAATACAATGGCAGAGCAACGTGGAAGCTTTTTCGGTAGATACAAGTGGTACCTCATTATCTTAGGTGGGCTCCTTTTCTATATGTTTAGCAAGCAAAATTCTGAAAGTGCTGGCTCTTCA
>CAZMYK010000205.1:3743-6922 GCA_964570435.1 uncultured Saprospiraceae bacterium
TCTTCATCAGAAACGGTATATGTAGAATCTACAGTCCAAGAACCTACTGAGGGAGTTATCACAAAGCTCAAGGAGGTAGAACCAGAAATTTTCAAGATTACCGATGAAGAGGTAGTCCCGTCTCAAGCGGACTCTAGAATTATTGCTACCTACATGGATGGCGAAATCGACACCTTTAGTCTACAAGAAATTACTGTAATCGATACGACCATAGTAAGTGAAGATCGAAATTATAGGAGGAGGAGTGGCATCTCAACTGCCGTTCATTATGGACTTCTAGGATATTGGATGGGGAGGCCTATGGGATCTGGAATAAGAAGATCTGCCTATGCAAGCAGCGACTCCTACAATCGCTCCCAGACTGGTAAAACTAGAATGTCAAATACTGCAAGAAGCAGAAGTGTGAGAACACCTAGACCTTCTTCAACTGGAAAGTCGGGCTACGGGGCAGGTAAGTCAACAAGATCATATGGCGGATAGGATCTTCGATCTTAAACGAGTTCCGGAAGACGCAATTATTGATACTGGTTTCGAATGGTATATGCATCAAGAATATTTAGTTCCAGAGGCAATTATACTCGAACCGGAAGAAGTTGATGAATTCATCAGAATTGCCGAAGAAGCAATAGACCTTTTCAACGAAACCGTGGATCGAATCATTGAATCCGCTGACTGGGATAAATTCGCCTTCCCAATCAAGATGCGGGAGATGATCCAGCATTCTTGGGATCGAAGAGACATGCATCTGCTAGGAAGGTTCGATGTTTCGGGAGGTATCTTAGGGATGGCATCAAAAATTTATGAGCTCAATGCAGACACACCAACAATGCTGCCGGAGACAGTCTTTTTTCAAGGTTATTTTCTAGAAGAAGTAAGGCGTTCATCTTTTTCTCAATTTGATCTTTTGAGGCGAGAAATGATTGAAGCACTTACCGAGGTGAGAAAGAAAAACCCAGACCGTGCTGCAACGATGTTGGTCTGCTCACTTGGTTATGAGGAAGATGTCTTAAACGCAAAAGTGATCGTTCAAATAGCGGAAGACGCAGGATTCGAAGCAGAATATGCTGACTTGGAGAATGTCGTCTTCGAGGACGACGGAATCTATCTTGATTTCGAAGATGGTTCTGACATGCGCTATGATTACATGTATAAGTTGGTACCCTGGGAATTCATAATGTTCGAAGAACCTGAGTTACTTGAGATCTTGTACCGACTACAGATGGAAGACCTACTTTACATTATGAATCCGGCATATGCCGTACTAATGCAGTCTAAGGCGATCCTTCCCTATATCAGTGAAAATTTCAAAGAAGATTTTATTGCCAAGAGTAGTTTTTCTGCTTCCGACTTTGAAGGAGAACCTCATGTGGAAAAGGTCATTTTTGGAAGGCTTGGGGAAAATGTCAGGGTTATGGATACCTCAGGGGCATCGGTGGCTAAAAATGAGGGAGACTTTGGCGACTTCGAAAGAATCTATCAAGCCTTTAGTCCCTTGTATCAAGATGACGATGGTGACTACTACCAACCCGGAATCTATGTTGTCAACGGAAATGCTGCAGGTCTTTCCTTCAGGAGGTGCGACCATATCATTATCGATGATGATGCAGAGTTTATCCCTCATCTGATCCAAGAATGACGAAGACAGGATTTCATTCAATTATTCAATCTCAAAAAAGACTTAGGTAAGGAAGAGCATGAAGTTTCTAGGAAAGCAATACATGGTGGAACTAAAGGGCTGCAAGGCAAGTTTACTGGACGATCCAAAGTTCATAGGCGAGGCCATGCACGAAGCTGCTTTGAAGGCTAATGCAACTATCGTTCAGCAGTTCTTTCATCAATTTTCACCCTTCGGTGTAAGTGGGACGATTGTGATTGCCGAATCTCATATCAACATTCATACTTGGCCTGAGCACTGTTACGCTGCCATTGACATGTTTACTTGCAGCGACACCCTGATCGCGGAAAATGCCATCGAATATCTTAAAGAAGCGCTTGAGGCGGATGATTGTACGACAAGTATGATTCACCGCGGGCAAATTGAATAGCAAGACTTAATTAATCTAGGCCACTAGTGCTTCTTAACCAAGTATCATATTTTCCCATGAAAATTTCTGCTTTCTGAAAAACACTGGCAACATCACTTCTTCCTTGAGAAACAAAAATTCATTCCCACTAAGTATGCAACATTCGTATAAGCTAGATCAGGGCCAACATTAATCGCTGGATTCAAACCAAAGGAAGCAGCACATGTCAATTGGATTCTCTGAGTGAAATCAATACCAAGATTGGGTTCTATATCTATGTTATAGAACGCTTTATGGTCAAAACCAATACTTATGCTGCTTGCCACCGAAATGCTTGGAGTAGTTCGGATACCCACCGTTATATACCTCATGGGATATTGTACACCCAGTGATATGCCGCTGTATACTGTTCTCCATCTTCCAACAAATATGTGTTCGGAACCTACCGAGTTGACCATAAGACCGCATCCAAAGAGTAAATTTTTCGATTTAAATTTTTTTTCCAATCCTAGCCGATAGGCTCGAATTGTTGCCCCCTTTTCTGCACTTGCCCTCGCACTATGATGGAGCCCGAAAAAGGAAGTGCCAGTTTCTGCTGTAAGGACCAACTGAGAGAAACTCTCGGCCGGAAGAATTAACGCCAAAAGAAGGGAAAAGTAAGTGACAAGTTTTTTCATGGTGTAATAAGTTATGCTTAAAATAGTGGTGCTCATTTGCTAACCAGGTGTTAGGACTAATGTGGCTAAAGTGTTCCACCTAAATCTATTTTTTCTAGCGTCTAAGAAGGCAATGCCATTGGCCTGGATTACTTGGATCACATTGAAGCACACAAGCTCTGCTATTCAGCATCTAAGACCGGCATCCAAGACGCTATTTACATAATCATGATTGTACCTTCTAGGGCGCCTGGAAGGTAATAGCTTTGGCATAGTTAGACCACGACATCTCCTTCGTTTTTTCTACTACGTTTTCCGGATCCAAGGGATGATCTAGAAACTTAATCATGACCTCTGCCATATTCGAAACATCCTCTGCCTCTGCCAGGTAACCGTTGTAACCATCGTCAATCGTCTCTGGGAAGTGACCTACCTTAGTAGCTAGTAGGGGCACCTTGAAGTTATAACTTAGGGATTCGATCCCTGAAGGAGTAGCATA
>CAZMYK010000206.1:0-6893 GCA_964570435.1 uncultured Saprospiraceae bacterium
CTTACTTCTTGAGAGAATTTGACGGCTATGACGCAGAAGGAATATCAGTCTACGGAGGAGAAGGTGATAAGCAAGTATTTACAGGAGCACAACCTATTCCTACCCTTTCTTTGGGATTAACGAACAGCTTCTCATTCGGAAACTTAGACTTTAGCTTCTTCTTCAATGGGCAGTTTGGACAGTCGATTTACAGTAACACAGCTAATGCATTCTTTACTGCAGGCTCGCTTGCAAATGGAAGAAATGTTACAAGAGATGTTGTTGGAAACGGAGAGTCAAATTTGAATGCTCCAGATGTTTCTACAAGATTCTTAGAAGATGGTTCTTTTCTTAGACTGCAGAATGCAAACCTAGGTTACACATTCGACCTTCCGGGAACTAAGCTTTCAAATTTGAGAGTATTCGCAACAGGACAGAATTTGCTTTTATTTACGAATTACAGCGGACAAGATCCTGAAGTTGACACGAATAAGAGTTTGAATGGAATTCCTTCAGTAGGAATTGACTACACTGCATATCCAAGAGCTAGAACATTGACTTTTGGTGTAAACGTTGGATTTTAATTCAGTTAAAAAACTAAAAAGATGATTAAATTAAAATATTTCGGGGCATTCTTTATGATGGTCTGCCTCCTATCTACTTATTCTTGCACAGACCTGTCTGTGATTCCAGCTGATTCGATTGTTGCTGAGGGTGGAGATTCTGGATTTATACCAGGCGACCCTGCTGAACTGCTTAATTCTTCATATAAGGATTTCGCAGCTTTCACTGATCAGAACAACATGTATGCACTTGGTACACATACCAGTGATGAAATGATACCTCCGACAAGAGGTGTTGACTGGGGAGATAATGGTGTGTGGAGAACTTTGCATGCTCATAATTGGGATGAAACACATACTTCAGTGCTTGGAGCATGGAATAGCTTGCATGGGAATGCATACAAGACTAACGAAATTATTGCATCTAGTCCTGACCAAGCTCAAGAAGCAGAAGCTAAATTTCTAAGAGCCTTCTTTATGTTCCATGCGATGGACTTCTTTGGACAGGTTCCCTTTAGAGAGGTAACGGAAGGTCCAGATGTCGATCCTAAGGTATTAACAAGAGTAGAGGCATTTAATTTCATTAAGAGTGATCTTGAAGCTGCCCTACCTAATTTGCCGTCTGTAGGACCATCACCGACAAATGCTCGAGCATCTAAGGCAACTGCATATTTTTTACTTGCTAGATTACACTTAAATGCAGCAGTATACAATGCCGCTGATCCAGTAGGTCCTTACACCTACGATGCTGCAGATATGAATAAGGTTATTGAATATGTCGATCTAATTGCAGCCGAAGGCTATGACTTGGATACCGATTATTTCAATATTTTCACAGCGAATGAGTCTCCTGAGATTATCTTGACCTCTGCTGAAGGATCAGCCCAGAACAGATGGATGATGACACTCCACTACGGACAGAATCCTTCTGGATGGAATGGCTTTGCAACTCTTGCAGATTTCTATGACAAGTTTGATGATGATAATGACGGAAGGAAGTTTTTAGATGCCAAGAAAGATGGAACTGAGTTCGCAGGAATTGGGAAAGGCTTTCTAGTTGGACAACAGTTTGATAAAGATGGGGTAGAAGTAATAGATGAGCGTTCTCAGAAACCGCTTCAGTTTTCTCCAGATGTGCCACTCGCTGGTGCAGCAACAGAAAAAGGAATTAGAGTTATTAAATATCACCCAGCAGATGCAGGCCAATACATCTTGATGAGATACGGAGCTGCACATATGATGAAGGCGGAAGCAATTCATAGAGGAGGGTCCGCTTCTAAATCTGCACTAGAAATGGTGAATGATTTGAGGACGGCAAGAGGTGCTTCAGCACTTGCTAGTATTGATGATGCTTCTCTTCTAGATGAGCTAGGAAGGGAGACTTATTGGGAAGGATACAGAAGATCTGACCAGATTCGATTTGGAACTTTTGCTAATGAGTGGTCTTTCAAGTCAGTGACTGAGAACACTAGGGTACTTTTCCCTATTCCAATTCAGGCTTTGGCATCAAATCCTAATTTGACTCAAAACGCAGGCTATTAATAAGTAAGATTTTTATAATCTATATGCAGGCTGCCCATTCCGTGGGCAGCCTATTTTTTTAAATTTGACCTATGTTTCGGAAATGTCTCTTCTTACTGCTTGTCCTCTTTTTAGCTTCTTGTAAGCAAGAGCTTGCCGAAGAGGAAAGCTTGTTCGAGAGTGTGCACAAGGATCAAAGTGGGATAAGCTTTAGAAATGAAGTCTACAATACAGAGCAATTCAATATATTTTCCTATCGTAATTTTTACAACGGTGGCGGAGTAGGAATTGGAGATATTAACAACGATGGACTTGTTGATGTCTTTCTTACCTCGAATATGGCTGCCAATAAGCTCTTCCTCAATCTCGGTGACTTTCGATTTGCAGACATCAGTGAAGAAGCAGGAATTTCTTCTGAAAATCAGTGGTCAACGGGAGTTACGATGGTCGATCTGAATGCTGACGGGTTTCTTGATATATATGTTGCCAATGCAGGGAACAGAGCAGGATCGGATCAAAAGAACCAGTTGTACATTAATAATGGTGATAATACCTTCACGGAGTCTGCGAACTTGTTCAACCTTGATGAAGAGGGCTACACGACACATGCTTCCTTTTTTGACTATGACCTGGATGGCGACCTAGATGCCTACATTCTAAACAACAGCTTTATTCCCGTGAATACACTCAACTATAACAATAAGCGGGAACTAAGAGCAAAAGATTGGCCAGTGAAGGACTTCTTACAGGGTGGGGGAGATAAATTGTTGAGAAATGATGGTGGTAATTTTGTAGATGTAAGTGAAGAAGCTGGAATATTCGGGAGCCTCATCGGTTTTGGGCTTGGCGTGCTTGCCGTCGATCTTAATAATGACAAGTACCCTGACATATATGTCTGTAATGACTTTTTCGAGAGAGACTACCTCTACATCAACAACAAGGATGGAACATTTGCCGAAAAACTGACGGAAAATCTTGACCAGATATCACACTCATCTATGGGGGCCGACTTTGCGGATATCAATAATGATGGCTTTGACGACCTTTTTGTGACAGATATGCTACCGGCAGATGACGTAAGGCTTAAGCGGACGACCACCTTTGATAACATTGACCTGAGAAAACTCAAAGTAAAACAAGGCTTCTATAACCAGTTTATGAAGAATACTCTGCAGCTCAACAAGGGTGATGGTAGCTTTTCAGAGATTTCAAAATATGCAGGGGTGGATGCGAGCGATTGGAGTTGGGGTGCCCTATTCATGGATGCAGATAACGATGGATATCAGGATATTCTGACGTGCAATGGGATTTACAAGGACGTGATAGACCAAGATTTTATCGATTTCTTTGCAAATGATGTTATCCAGAAGCAGGCACTCACAGGTGAAAAGACTGAAATAGAAAGCATCATTAATAAGATGCCTTCAGTGCCTTTGCGTAATCTATTTTTTAAGAATCTTGGGGGGCAGAAGTTTGTGGAAAATGGGTCGGAATGGGGAATCAGTGAAGAGACTTTCTCTAATGGTGCAGCATATGGGGACCTTGATAATGATGGCGACCTTGATCTTGTGATCAATAACGTGAACCAAGAGGTTTCTGTGTATAGAAACAATTCCAAGGCGAACTATCTGGGCCTAGTCTTACAATACACCAAAGCTAATCCTCGTGCCGTAGGAGCTAAGGTGAATTTGTACTCTGGAGACCTTGTTTTTTCAAAAACCATCATGCCGGCCCGAGGGTTTCAATCTTCGGTTGACGAGCGATTACTTTTTGGCCTTGGACAAGTAGATGTTGTTGATTCCGTGATGGTGCGCTGGCCCAATGGGACGTGGACAAAGCTTGACGGCTACGAGATTAATACCTACCAAAGGCTTACATACGATGAAAATTCCACAAAGTTCACTGCCGCAGCGAGTGCAAATCAAGTAGACTTGGAGCCGCAGGCTAACTTTTTTGCTAAGCACGAGGAAGATGATTTCGATGACTTCTACCTCGAGAGAAACATACCTACAAGATTTTCAAAGGAAGGCCCCTGCTTGGCAAGTGCTGATCTCAATAACGATGGGATCGAAGATGTCTACATAGGAAGCGGCCAGGGAACTAGTTCAAAGCTATATCTGTCGTCGCAAGGAGGATACAAGGTTGTTCAAGAGGAATTCTTTGCAAGATTCAAAGACTTGGAGGACACAGCCGCTGAATTTATTGATGTCGATGAAGATGGAGATCAAGACTTAGTAGTAGGTTCTGGCGGAAACAATGCACAATATTCTAATCGAGCATTTGTAGACCGACTTTACCTCAATAATCAGGGGACTTTTGACTATAGTCACAACGCGATTCCTCCCAATGCATTGAATACATCAGTGATCAAGGCCTATGACTTTAATGGTGATGGCTTCGATGACTTAATGGTTGGTAGTCGATCGGTTCCAGGCGAGTATGGTCTGAGTCCAGGTAGTTTTCTATACTTGAATGATCGAAGGGGAAGGTTCAGAGATGTGACTAAAAATGTGGCACCAGAGCTTCCTCTAGCTGGGATGGTCACAGATGCGGAATGGGTCGATCTGCTAGGAGATTCTATGAAGGAGCTGGTCCTTGTTGGAGAATGGATGTCGCCGAAGATTTTAAAATTGGATGGTAGTCAGTTTGCCCTGCAGGAATCTAATCTCTCATCCTATTCTGGCTTCTGGCAAGATATAGAGCTCGCAGATGTCGATAATGATGGGGATCAAGATCTAATCCTAGGAAATATCGGAGAGAATTTTAGCTTGGAGGCTGATTCCACCTCCCCATTGTTGATGTGGATTAACGACTTTGATGGAAATGGATCTCTAGAGAAGGTGATTACTAGAAATATAGGGGGACGAGATAAACCAATTTTTATGAAAAGGGATTTAGTGGAGCAAATTCCTTCTTTGAAAAAGCAAAATCTACTTCATAAAGACTATGCTAACAAGGGAATCCATGACCTCTTTGCCAGTGAGATTCTAAAGAAATCAACAGTTAAGCAGGTTAACTACCTTTCCTCCGTTGTAGCTAAGAATGATGGGAATGGAAAATTTAGCCTCGAAGTCTTAGGTCCCGAAGCACAGTACTCAAGCGTTAACGCAATTCTTAGTACGGACATTAATGGAGATGGTCATGATGACCTCCTTCTTGCAGGGAATAATACGGACTTGCTACCGCAGCTTTCCCAACTTGATGCAAACAAAGGACAGATTCATATCAACAGAGGAAATGGGACCTATGACTACCATTCTGAATTGGGACTTGAGGGAGTTGTCAGAGAGATCAAAAAGGTCAATAATTTGATCGTTTTTGGAATTAACAATCGGACGCCTGCCGTCTTCAAAGTACGAAAAGAATGAACATGAAATCTCTTTTGTGTGTACTTCTAGTCGTGCTTGCAATTTCATGTGATAAGCCTAGCTACATGTTTGAATTACATAAAGGATCCGTGCTAGGAATTGATTTTGAGAACACCCTAATGCAGGAAGTCGATATGAATATTCTTGACTACATGTACTTCTACAACGGAGCCGGTGTTGCCTCTGGAGACTTTAACAAAGATGGTCTCATTGATCTCTATTTCTCAGGGAATCAAGTTAAGAATAGAATGTACCTGAACAAGGGTAACCTAGAGTTTGAAGATGTCACAGAGAAGAGCTTTCCCGACATGGGGCAATCATGGGCTACTGGGGTAAGCCTGGTAGATATTAATGCAGATGGTATGTTGGACATCTACGTTTGTGAACTTGGTGCCTATGAAAATCTTCAAGGCAGCAACAAGTTATATGTTTGTACAGAAATATCAGATGGAATCCCTACCTATGAGGAACAGTCGAAGGAATACGGTCTTGCCTTCTCAGGCCTTTCTACGCAGTCGGCGTTTCTGGATTATGATCTAGATGGAGATCTGGATATGTTCCTCTTGAATCACTCCGTTCATAGCAATAATTCATTTGCACCAAGGAGTAAGTTGATGGCTACCTATGACCCGATTTCAGGAGATCAGTTCTACCGAAACGATGATGGAGTATATGTCAATGTTACTGAGGAGTCAGGAATCCTATCAAATTCAATAGGATATGGACTGGGTGTAGTAGTTTCAGATATTGACAACGATTCCTATCCAGACATTTATGTTGGGAATGATTTTCATGAGAATGACTACCTGTATATCAATCAGAAGGATGGTACTTTCAAAGAATCACTTACTGATATGATAAGGCACACTTCAAGATTTTCCATGGGAGTGGAAATTGCCGATATAAACAATGACGGTCATATGGACATCATGTCCTTGGATATGCTACCCTTTGACCCTGAAATTTTGAGAAGATCAGAGGGAGAAGATGCACTGAATACTTTCAATTACAAATTGAAGTATGGATACAATCATCAATATGCAAGAAACGCCCTCCAACTGAATAACGGAAATGCTACTTTCTCAGAAATAGCCATGTATGCAGGCGTTCATGCGACGGATTGGTCGTGGTCTCCTTTGATTGTGGACTTTAATATGGATGGTAAGGATGATCTTTTTGTTTCCAACGGGATACCGAAGAGGATGAACGACATCGACTACATCAATTTTATCAGTAATCATACCATTCAAAAAAAGGCCGACTTTGGATCTCTCGATTCCAAAGACATGGAACTTCTTTCCGCAATTCCAGAGATTAAGATAGAGAATAGGGTCTTCTTGCAAGACGATCAGCTGCAATTCAATAATTCCAACCATCTTATCAAGAATGACCTAGCCGGATATTCTAACGGGGCAATATATGCTGACCTTGATAATGATGGAGATTATGATGTGGTCACGAA
>CAZMYK010000207.1:0-6854 GCA_964570435.1 uncultured Saprospiraceae bacterium
CCTCCCTCCACAGCCATGACTTGTCCTCCGGCAGCTCTTCGAATACAATTTCAAGCGCTAGTAATTCATCCACCTTCTTGTCTAGATTTTTACACTCGAAGTAAACATATATTCCAGCGCCTTCGGGAAGTTTTTCTACCAAATGTAGAGAAAAAGTCGACTGACCGTCCGGACATACGAAGCGAGCGTAATGCGGAAGAGCTTTGACGATCAGCTTTAGGCCGAGTGACTCATAGAATGAAATGCTGGCTTCGAGGTCGACTGAAGGGACGGTAATTTGATTGAGATTCATAGCGCAAAAATAGGAGATTTTATGACGGTAAATGTCTTAATTCGACTTAGATTTGCGGCATGAAAGAGAAGAAGATTTTGCTGACTGGGGCAAACGGCCAGATTGGTACAGCTTTGACCAAGGCATTGCGGAAGATCCATGGCCGAGAGAACGTCATAGCCACAGATATCACTGAGCCAAGAGAAAAAAATGAACCCTTTGACTTTATTGACATCCTCAACAAGGTCCGTCTGAAGGAGTACATCGGCGATTACAAGATTACCCAGATCTACCATCTAGCAGCAATTCTATCAGCCAGCGGAGAGTTGAATCCTCAGAAAACTTGGGAGGTGAATATGACCGGCTTTCTAAGTATCTTAGATATAGCTGTGGAATTGAAGTTAGACAAGATTTTCTTTCCATCCACAATTGCGGTATATGGTCCGACAACGATAAGAAAGAATACGCCACAACATGTTTCCTTAGAGCCTGGGACAGTTTACGGGATGAGCAAGGTGGCAGGAGAACTGTGGTGTAACTATTACTACAAGAAGTACGGCCTGGACACGAGGTCCGTTAGATACCCAGGCATTATCGGATACCAAAGTATTCCACAAGGTGGGACGACAGACTATGCGGTAGAAATGTTCCATGCTGCGATCAAGGGCGAGTCCTATGAATGCTTTCTCAAGGCAGACACAAGACTGCCCATGATGTACATGCCGGATGCTATTCGAGCAACAACCGAGTTGATGGAAGCGAAGGGTGCTGGCCTAAGAGTCAGATCAAGTTACAACCTTGCTGCTATGTCCTTTAGTCCTGAAGAACTAGCAGAAGAAATCAGGAAGAGTTTCCCGGACTTTGAGCTAACTTACAAGCCTGATTTCAGACAGGATATTGCCACCACATGGTCGGAAAGCATCGACGACTCTAGTGCTAGAGCGGACTGGGATTGGGAGCCCGACTACGACATTGAGAAAATGACAGAGGACATGATTTTGAACCTTAGTAATTAATTAATTATTCAGTATCGATCACATAAAACTAAATTGGAAGTAGACTATGAACAAGATAAATAAGTCATTGGCAGCAGAATTGCAAGAAATACGATCTGCCGGCCTATATAAGGAAGAGCGAATAATTACAACACCACAGTCATCTGAAATTAAGACAGACGAGGCTGGCAGGGTACTGAACTTTTGCGCTAACAACTACCTAGGACTTTCTTCTCATCCAGATGTTATTGCTGCGGCAAAGGAATCCATCGATAGTCATGGTTTCGGGATGTCGTCAGTGAGATTTATTTGTGGAACACAAGACCTCCATAAAGAACTGGAAAGTAAGATCTCTGACTTCCTCGGAATGGAAGATGCCATTCTATATGCTGCGGCCTTCGATGCTAATGGTGGACTATTCGAACCCCTCCTTGGACCTGAAGATGCAATCGTTTCGGATTCCTTGAATCATGCTTCTATTATCGATGGAATTCGACTTTGCAAGGCAAAGCGATTTCGATATGCAAGTAATGACATGACGGACTTAGAGGCAAAACTTCAGGAAGCTCAGGGCGCCAGAAGAATCATGATTGCCACTGATGGGGTCTTTTCTATGGATGGTGTAATTGCACAGATAGATAAGATTTGTGACCTTGCTGATCAATACGGTGCCTTGGTAATGGTGGATGAATGCCATTCCACAGGATTTACTGGAAAGACTGGGAGGGGAACCCACGAATACTGTGATGCCATGGGTAGAGTGGATATTATCACTGGGACTTTTGGTAAGGCGCTGGGTGGTGCCTCTGGAGGTTTTACAGCAGCTTCGAGCGAAATTGTTCAAATGCTTCGCCAGAAATCTAGACCCTACCTCTTTTCCAATACCTTGGCTCCTTCTATCGTAGGGGCATCGATTAAGGTTCTCGACTTGTTGACGAGTTCTACGGCACTTAGGGACCAGTTGGAAAGTAATACGAAGATCTTCCGTGAAGGGATGAATGCCGCAGGATTTGATATTGTTCCAGGAGTCCATCCAATTGTACCTGTGATGCTATATGATGCCAAACTTTCCCAAGATTTTGCAGCGCGCTTACTAGAAGAAGGAATCTATGTTATCGGCTTTTTCTACCCTGTGGTACCGAAGGAAAAGGCCAGAATTAGGGTGCAGATTTCTGCTGGGCATGAAGAGGCAGATATTCACAAGGCCATTGCCGCATTTACTAAGGTTGGTAAGGACTTAGCAGTGATCCAGTAAGTCATATTTTTGTGTAAATTGAAGATTGAACCATCCTGCTCAAAAAGGGATGAAGTTCGATAAAACGCAAGAGATGATTCGTAAGATCTTATTATGGATAGCGGGATTGCTTGGAATCGCATTGGTGGCCCTCTTGATAGCATATGGACCGATACTTCGGGACTTTGTGACCATGGATGTAATTAGTGAGGAATCTGGAATCTACTATTTGATGGACTATGGCGGTAACAGTGGTTTAATAGTTGGAGATTCGGCTGCTGTCCTGATTGATACAAAGTTCTCTAGAGGATCGAAAAAACTAAAGAAATTTGTAGATGCGAAGGTTGGAAGTAGGCCACTATATGTGATCAATACACACTATCACCAGGACCACATTGGAGGTAATCAACTTTTTACAAAGGCCGAAGTAATTGCAGGGAACTATGGTAAGGAGCTTTGGAAGACTCAAGGCAGCACTTCATCCCTTCCTGATCGATGGATATCTGAAGATTTTGAGCTCAACTTGGGAAGTGGTAATCAGGTCAGGATAATTTATGCTGGTCAGAATCACACAAGGGAAGACCTCCTCGTGTATTCGGAGAAGTATAAGGCCTTGTTTACAGGGGATATTTATACCCACTTATCACACCCTGTAATGCAGAAAGTTAGCCTTGCAAATAGTGCAAACTGGGAAGCCACACTTCGCTCACTTGCACTTGGAGACTTAGAGATTGAAACAGTGGTTCCAGGTCACGGTGATCTGGCCAAAAAAACAGACCTCATTGCCATGGCGAATTACTTTGATGACCTCCGCATGAAGCCATGGAAGCAGGTCAAAAAGAAATATCGAAGTTGGGATAAATTACCCTTCTTGGCAAGTCTGAAGTTAAGTCGACGTTTCTTAATTAACGAAGAGAATATTGAGCCTTAGTTCTCTTTTTGACTTACGTATTCTAAAGACTTAGACCGATCGAATTCTTGATCTTGAATGTAAGAAGTTGAGTAAATACGGACGAACTATCATTTGGCGATGATGTAGGAGAAATTCACGTTGAAGCCGGGACGGAGTTTATGTTGTCTGTATAATGTGATATTTTCGTTGGGCTCGATTTCACTATGCCCTGGGATTTCAAGAGGGTCGTAGGCCGCTCCCGCTTCAAATCGTGCCTGTGTCAAGGTGTTGTAATAGCCTGCTGAAAGTCCGAATTCGGCAAATAATCTCTCGCTTAAGTTGAGTCTCATTGAAGCTACAACATCTAAGCTTACTTGGACTGTAGTCAGTTTAGTATTAATTATCCCAAGATCCAAGATATTGTTAGATCTATCCTTGCTGCTGGTTCTTTGGTAAGCGACATTGGGACCAAGCGTAAAACATCCATTTTTTAGATCTTTGAGCAAGAATTGCAAACCTGACTTTACCCTATACCCTGGAGGGGTCACAACTCCAGGTATTAAGGTTACTTCGGTAGTAAAGTTGAGGCCTTGGTTCACTCTTAAATCTAGACTTCCTTGTATTCCTACATAGAAATTAAAAAGGGATGAGGGAGAGAATCCGATCGATGCGATGGGAAAGGGCGATGATTTCTGGCCAAATGCAAGTGAAGCAGGTAAAAGTAGACTTAAGGTGGCAAAAATGATAAGAGTTAGATTTTTCATTTACTTAGTTTTTGTACTTCAAATTTAGATGCAATGCCTGTTTAGAACTTATCCAATAAAGACAGGTAGATATATGAAATTATCTTATATGTAGAAACTTCTCATGGACGTGAAGCAGAAGTAGAAAGGAATAGAGTTGCCTAGGTGCGGAGGAGAAGCTGTTGCAAAAGAAGCCTAATCAATCATTCAATGTTTCATGAATATTGGTCCTGGAGGCCTTAACTGCTGGAATGATGGCAGCAAGAATGCCTATTCCCAGGGCACCTAGCACTAAAAGCGCTTCCTCCTTAAAAAATCTTGTTGCTGAAAAACTATAGCGGTAGCTTCCTTCCATACCATTGGCCACAAAGAACATCCCGACATGGGCAATTACCAAGCCCAGAATAGTACCAAGTATGGCAATTAGCAAGCCTTCCATGAGAATTAGTCCGAATAGACGACCACTGCCACCTCCGAGCACCCTCATTACCGCCATTTCATACTTCCTTTCCTTCAGAGAATTATAGAGGGAGATAAATATGCTGAAGGCAGAAACAATAATTAGGAGCAAGGCCAAGTATCGCAGGGTATCGGCTCCCACACCAAGCATGGAGTAGAGCCTATTGATTTCATAGACAGGGCTTGCTGCTAGTAGGTCTGTATTTTCATTGATAGCTCTTGGCATATTCAAGGCTGGCACGCTCTTGTTGTTGTGAAACTGAACAAGGATGGAGGTTATTTCTTTATCCTCATAGGTCATCAACTGCTCATTGTTCATGATGTTTGGCATCGTATCCGTGCTATGGTCATGTTCATGGACCGCCCATATGGTGTTGGGACTAGTCAGAATGAGCTGGTCGATCACAGAACCAGAGGGTGCAAGTATGCCGCTAACCTTAAATTTTGTGTGATGTTCGTGTTCCATTCCGTCATCGTCATTGAATCCGTGAGAACTGTCGAATTCAGATCCCAAGACAAGCCCGGAAGCCTCTGCTACCGCCTTCCCGATTACAACCTCGAAGGCCTCAGCCCACATTTCACCTTCTTGAACATTTGCAGAGTAGAGGTCTAAGATCGCAGGTGTTGTTCCCACAATTCTATATTTTTTGTAGCTATCGCCTAGCGAAAGTGGAATATTAGTTTTAAGATAGGGATGTTTCGGATTCAGAAAGGGCTTGGATTCACCGATGTTGATATTTCCCGTCGGATTATCAATATGGTACATATTGCAAAGGATCATCTGAAGCGGGCTTCCCTTTGCCCCGATGACCATGTTAATATCCGCCTGATTGCGATCGAATTGTTCTTTTAGCTGGGTATTGACCTGGATCAAAAGCGAAATAAGACCAACTCCCAGTGCAAAAAGGAGGACATTCAGCAGAAGATTCAGGGGCCGGTGAATCAAGTTCTTCCAAGTTAACATCAAACTATTCATGACAGTACAATTTGATGTGGAATAATGTCTTTTAGTCTGCTGTCGTGTGTTACTATGACCAAGGCTGCTTTTAAATCTCGGGCTGTAGCACTTAGTAGGTCAACTACCTGGGCACAAGATTCGTCATCTAAGGCAGAGGTGGGTTCATCGGCAAGGATGACAGATGGTTGGTTAAGAACAGCACGCGCTACTGATGCTCTTTGAAGTTCTCCCTGACTTAGTTGATTGGGTTTCGAAGATGCTCGGTCTTCTATGTCCAATTTGTGAAGCAAGTCCCTGACCGCCTGCAAGTCTTGGGGCTTACCAGCTAGTGTCTGAGCATAGGCAAGATTTTGCAAAATGCTGATAGAGCTAATGAAATGAGGCTTTTGGAAGATAATTCCGATGTGGCGACCACGAAAGAGGTCAATTGAACTACTGCTCATCTTTGACAAGTCCGATTCGCCGATGTAGATTTCACCCTCGCTAGGCTTAATTAGACCTCCAAGGAGGTGCAGCAAGGTCGTTTTACCTACCCCTGACCTACCGATTAGGAGGCATGTTTTTTCAGCTTGACATTCGATGTCAGGAAACTGAAAAGAGACCTTATTGGAGTAAGCAAATTTTAAATTCTTAGATTGCAGCACATGGTAAAGGTAGCCCGCTATTTTGATAACTCTAGTGTAATGAATTGAATATTTGAGAAATCAGCTTGTGAAATTTTTACTTTGGAAAATCGTAAACTTTATCTAGGCATAAGTTACATTATGCCGTACTTCGAAATTGTCGCTTGCCACCAAACTCTAGATATATCGGTCTCACGAAGTATGGGAACAAGATTTACTCCTGCACCAAAGTAGTAGTTATCGTACACTCGAATAGATGCCCCTAAATTCAATGCAGGAGCCGGTAGTCTTGCAGGAAGCCAAGAATAATAGCCAACTTTAAGTACATCTATATGTGACTGCGGTGAATTTTTAATGACATTTATTTCCTCTATCTCCCGCTCGAAGATTGCAGATATTAAACTTGCTCCTATATACGGTTTGACCCTTCCTAGTTTAAAGTTCTTACGCAAATTGACTGCACCAGACCATTGAACCCTAGTGAGGGAATACTGCCACAGTACTTTATTTTCTTGACCTAGAAATGTGTATGAGGGGGCCTTATTTGCTAATAGTACGAGATAGGCAGTCCCCAATCCGACTTCCCAGTCGTTTTGGAAAACTCGGCTGACATTGATGCCAAAGTTGGGGCTCCACGACCTTCTACTTAAATCCTCGATGCTGTTAGCATTAATATAGA
>CAZMYK010000208.1:0-6841 GCA_964570435.1 uncultured Saprospiraceae bacterium
CATCTTGCAATCTACAAAGACCTCAGAAATATTAGAACACAAAGCCGCCATATTGTTTCAAGGTAAGTGCGTCCTGTAACATGGAAAATCAAATTCCTGCAAACTTACTCCAACTGTTTTGTATACTTTTTGGACAGGTCAATGGTCTCTTCATAGTAGTCATTTACTTTCTCAAGAGACTGGGTACTTGGAGTATTTGCCTGATAACTTCTTACTAGATTCTCAGATATCAAGAGCTTCATAATTTGATATTGGTCAGCCATGCTCACTTGCAAATTTTGATTTCGGGCTTGTAAACTTTTGTGCCCGACGATTCTTTCTTGAAAACGCGCCTTGGAATCCTCCATAAACTTGCGAATAGCTTGGCGACTTGTTGTATCTCGAATGGCTCCAAAACGTCTTTCCAGGGCAGCGTAGTAAGATTCGCTATAAGAGATATACTCTTCGACTACACGCAAACTATCTTTCTCAAAATGCCCTAGTTTCTTGATCCTGTCATCTAATTCTTTTAGTTTGGAATCTTGTAATAGGGCTTGTCCATATAGATGATCTACAACATCCCCACCCCTTTTCATGCGGAAGCTAGTTATATCTGAAACAGCATCCTTCCGTTCAATTTCAGTCGTATTAGAATAGTCAATCTCTGGGACTTGGTGATCCATGTTTCCACAAGACATTAGCAAGATAAAAGTAAGCACTAGGATGAAATTTTGCATTGATCTCTTTTTTTTAAAGGTAAAAGGAATGCGGGAATAAAACCTGTTCTTCCTGAGAATGTTTTTCCACCCCCTTCAATACCAGTATTTAGCATTTCAGATTGCTCACCAATCATCAGTAATTAGCTAGACATGGTACAACTTTAGTGCGATAAAATTCATAAAAGAAGTCTCGTGGTATTGTCTCTATACTACAATCTAGGTAGCAATTGCTGGCCAACAATGAAATTTTCATTCTAGATCATTTTTTGCGCGCATGGATGAGTTCAACGTACAAAGCGATAGTCTGAATCTATGATACCCGAAGCTACTAGCAAGAAGCACCTCAAGTCGATATGAATAAGACTTACATCATTATTTGTTCCAGCTTGCATGGTGACGATCTCGAGCAAAAGGTTTTCGATTGCAATGATTTTTGTGCCACACACCAAAAGTGTTGCTTATTGCATCTTGTCTGAGTAATCTCATATTCTGCGTAATGGTAACTAGCCTAAATAAGCTCTAATGATGAAATTGTTCATAAGCCTTCTTTGCATCTTCCTTTTTTCTAATCTGCCTGCACAGGAAGCCATAAAGTTCTTTCGCCACCTCCAATACAATCACGTTTCACCACTAATTGACGTAAAAGGTGTCCATCCAATCAGTGAAGAAGTGGCTCAACAGTCATCACACTATGTTTTCAAATATGATTCACAGCAACGATTGGTTGAGATCATAAATAATCACTACCACACGGAGAAAAAGCACCCTCTTGCATCCTTAGGAGTCTACAGGCTTAGCATAGAGTACCTCGAAGGAAGTGAGATTAGGACCTTTTATGACCAGAAGGAGCGACGAATCAGTAATGATCGAAATGTGTTTAAGGAAGTTTTCTCAATAGATCAAGAAGGCAGGAGGTCGAGGCTTGAATTCTTTGATCTCAATAATCAGGCAATGGAATCAAATTGGGAAATCGCCAAGTATCTGTGGACGAGAGGTGGAGAATTGATTATTGAGAAAAGATATAATCTTCAAGGTAAAGAAGTGAATGTCTCACCTTACTTTGATTTTGGTACAACGGGTATAGCTCTCACAGCAGATGGTTCTCCAGCAGCCCATTTTAACTTGGACTCTGAATTGAATCCTAGCAATAATGCAGGTGGGGTTGCATCCTACCGCGACAGCTTCGACATGGAGGGTAATCATGTTAAGTACAGTTACCATGACGAAGATGGTGATTTAGTCCTCAACCAGTGGCAATTTGCTTATGGGACTAAAGGCTACGACCAGCTCGGCAACCATATCTTGCTTCAACAATTTGACAAAAGCGGACAGATCATTCGAAGTCGAAAGGTTCCAAGCAATGCCAATATAGAAGTAAGTCCAGCACCTAGTTCTATAGACTCAGCAGAAATCAAGAGGAAGTCCTTGGGCTATCTTAAGGCCTTGCAAAGTATGGATACCACATTAATGAATGAGGTGATGAACGACAGTTTGAAGAAGGTCACCATTGGGTACAATCGTAAGATTAGACAGGAAGTTGCAATACCTACGACCCGTCTGCAAATGATGGCCTTCGCAAATGATTGGAACAAGTCGAATATGAAATTTCCACCAGTCCCCAATGATAAAGTCAAAATTTTAGGGATTTACAATAGGATTGCCTCTGTAGAGTTAATTTCGGACAATTGGGTCGAATATCTACATTTGATGAAGCTCGATGGAGAATGGCAAATAGTAAATCTTATTTGGCAACACAAGGATGTAAGTAGATACCCAAAGTAGGTCCAGATGAAATCTATTGACCGATACTCTTGATTGCTGTGATATTTTCAGAAATCAGATAGTCATTTTTACTTTCTCGAGAACGAGCTAGCGATTCTTCTAGGTTCTTCAATGCTCTTTCGGTTTCTCCTAACTTTAGTAGGATCAAGCCGTAGGTATGCAAGTCCCAAGCATTGGCCTTTCCCTTAAGATCAATTGCCAACTCTTGCAGTTCTTTAGCTTTTTCCAGCTCAATACCACGTTGCAAGTAGTAGCTTGCTGTAATACTATAGTCAAAGACATTTTGCTTAAACTCTTTTTCGATCTTCTTTTCCATTGCTTCTCTAGAAAAGAACGTAATTGGGATTCTAACTGCCGAATTTTCCCAAGAAACACCTAAACTAGCTGCATTCTCGCTAATGTCGTAGAAGTTAATCACCAAGGTTTCCTCTTTGGGGATGGTGTGGACTGGTACTGTGGTAAGATACAATAACTTGCTGCTATCAATCGGGTCTGGCACGTCCAAGTTGTCTGTTTCAGTGTAAAAGTAGATCTCCCATTCATCAGTCCCCGGCTTAGTGAACAATGCATAACTGCCTGCTGGAACTTCGCTACTACCGACTTTGATCCTGTGGTCAAATGAAACTACAGTATTCTCATTCGCGCCAGTTCTCCACAATCGATCAAATGGAACCAGGTCGCCGAAAATAGTTCGACCCTTCATCTGCGGTCTAGAAAAATTGATTGCTAAATCTGTCGCCCCTACCCTTTGCTCAATCTTCTGAGCAGGACTAAGTCTCATATATTCGACCTGCCCAATAAGAGATATTGCTGGCAGTAGCAAGCAGATGGTGAGGATTAAAATACGGGTCTTCATATTGCTGCCTTTACAAGAAAACAATGTACTAAAATCAGTTTGATATCTGGCCAAAATGCCACCCTTTCTTCGTTAAAGGTTAAGTATGATTACGGCTTCGACAGCCACTTAACAATTCCCGTTTACCTTTTTAAATTGAGCATCTCTAAAACGCCACTGCCTCTATTTATTTACTCGTTTTGTGAACATCTTATGGATTATTGTCCAATGTCCTTTGATTTTCGTGAGCATGAAGTAGTCGATATAGGGCGTCTTTGCATCGGGATGTGAAATTTGAACCTTGGCAATTGCAATGTCATTTTCATAGTCAATACTAATGATTTTTCCATCTTCACCTGTTGGCTTGCCTTCTTTGGTATCTGCAATGTAGGCCTTCCCACTCCATATTTTCAACTCCTCATCTTTGATATAGTAAAGATTAAGGTCCTCGTAGAAAGCCTTTTCTAGTCTGCTTGGCTGACCATTGGTGGAGCCTTCGATATAATCCGTCAGGGTAGCAGTAATCAGTTCAATTTCAGATTTTTCATCTAAATTTTGTGCCGCGGCGGTGTTTAGCGTGCAGAAAAACGCGATAACTAGAACCAAGGAATACATTTTCATTGTCTTTACTTTTTAGTAGATTATTAAATATTTCAAATCAAATCTAAAGACAAGATAGGCAATGAAGAGATTACATATAGCTTAACAACTTGGACTTAGCTACAGATTTATAAATTAAGAGTAGAAACAGCACATGGCGATCCTAGTCAATAGACTGGTGGTCATAGCTGATGGCCCTCTTCATAATCCACTTAGATTCTGACTTTTCCCATATCGTCGTAAACCTTGCTATCTCTACTGCCCTACCATCCACTAAGAATTGGTGTGTTCCAGACTGTACAGCTCCAAAGTCGCCAAGGCCGTGAATCTCCGTTTCAAGCAACTTACGGGTGACTGCAAAAGGCTTCGAACATTTATCCTCAAGGGATGCAACTTCCTTTTCCAAACTGGTATTAAGTCCACTCCTATCATCATAAAATTCAAGATCTTTGGCTACTATTTCCCTAAATAAGTCTATTTCACAGTGATTAAATGCCACTTGGAACAAAAGGCTGTCCATTTCGAGCACTTCAGATCTGATCTGGCTGGTCGAATCCTGTGCACTTACGGTAAGTGGTAAAAGGCTTAGAATATGAAAACATGAGTAGAAAAGAGCTTTTCGCATAGTGATAGTTTGCTTTGTGTAATTCATTACAAGTGAAGTTTGTCCACGTGAACTATTGTCCTTCATCTATGAAAGGACGACTCATTGCTTAAAATGTTACAGTCTCACCTTTAGATTATGAGTAAGTCTCAAACATAAAAGAAAAATTTGCTAACAATGACATACTTTTGCTATTGGCCGTCCTTAGGCTTTTCTATATTTACACTCTTACCTTTCTATTTTACGCTAAGCGAAGCGTTTTTTCACTATGTTCAGTAAATAAAGCATAGTTCGAATTGTAGTCTATGCAGCAAGCTATCAATATTCCAAAAAGTGAAGCTTAAATGATAAAAATTTGTCCTGCCAGGCAACCATTGAAAATTTCTAGGATATAGTATATGTCGACATGAAATTTATTTATCATTCAACAAAAAAAAATAGAAATGAAATTTTTTAAAATAGTATTCACAATTGCTTGTCTTTCCTTGGTATTGACTTCTTGCGATAAAGACAGCTTTTCATCAATTGAAGATAATGCTCCAATATTAGAGGTAGTAGAAGAAGAAGTGCAAGCAGACAACATATCTGTAGGACCATCTAATTACCAGCTTAATCAGGCAATATTATTTGCTTATGCTGAAGTAGAAGGAGGTCCTGTCATTAACTACTCTCTTTCACTAAATGCTGAGATTGCGGGTGTCGATGCAGATTGTGGAGGCTTTGTCTTTACGCCACTTACAGAATCCGAAACTGAAATTCAAGCAGAGAGTTATACTGGAGATATGGACTTTGGCGCACTATGGATCACCGACGAAGGAATTGCCATACTTGAAGCTTGGGAAGCTGCTGGGTCAGATCCTGACAACCAACCTGACCTTGAAGATGTCTTACTAACGTATGATGCATCTGGTATGACCTATGTCTTCAGTAACATTAGCGATACCACAGTAGACGTAGAGGTATCAGGAGAGATTGTTGATGAAGATGGAGTTTCAATAGAAATATCAGGCTCATTTACAGCTGAAATTAATAAGTAAGTACATTTTCAAGCTATGCATTTTCAAATTGAAAATGCATAGCCTTTAATCATAAAAACGCTATTCTAACTTGTTTTTTAGAAATAAAATCACGACAACTGAAGAGATCATTGCAGGCTGCTGTATGCAAGATCCAAGATGTCAAAAGTTACTATTTCAAAAGTACTCCTCCCTATTAATGACAATTTGCAGGCGCTATGAGCACCCTAATTTTGGTGCATCAGATATCTTGCAAGAGTCCTTCATCTTAATCTTTAAGAACATCAAGAGCTTTGATCCTAGTAAGGCTGGTATCGAAACATGGATGAAAAAAATCACAGTCAATACTGCCCTTAAAGCCATAAGGAAGAGAAAGATGAGTTTTCTCGATATAGAAGATCATTTCTATCAACTTGAACTACCTGTTCACGATGATATTCCGATTGCAAGATTTACTGAAGAAGAGCTCCTAGCTGCAATTGCGTCTTTGCCGGATGGATATAGACTAATATTTAATCTCTTCGTCATCGAAGGATATTCACATCAAGAAATAGCCGAAATTCTAAAGATAAGTCAACAGACATCGAAGTCTCAGCTTTCAAAGGCTAAAAAACTTTTAAGAAAAAGACTCAATAAAAAAAGTGACCAGAAGGCATCGGATAGCGAGAATAAATTAAGATCACCAAATTCAATTTTGCTAAAATGAGTAAAGATCCATTTAAACAAATCGGAAAAAAGCTAAATCAATATCATTCACCTGTTGATTTTGATGCAGAATGGAAGGCAATCGTACAGAAGCAAGGAAGGTCGAGAAAGAAGAGATTGACTGTACTATTGTTTTGTTCTTCAATATTCCTAACCGCCGCCTTGGTCTACGCCGGCACCGCTTATTTCTCTACGATGAGAACTACAGTTGAATTAGACAGACACGAAGAGGCAGCTTCCCTAGCACATGGATCACTACCTAGCAATAATACCTTGGGGCTAAATACTAGCGCTCAGTTCGATCTCGAGGACGGAGTAAGCAAGAGTGTAGAATCAGTAAAAAGAAAGGTAAGAATCACAGAAACGGGAGAACAAAAAGTGAATAATACATCCCTTTATCCTGCAAAAGATGGAGGTTTACAAGCCCTAGAAGAGCATCTTAAAGACGATAGCAATAGTATCTTAGCAAAGAAAGAAGTGAGCAGAAAACACGGCGTGGTCGATCAATCAAGTTCAGTAACGATGACATCATCCAAAAAACCAAGTTCAAAATCTAAGGATCAATCTCAGTCCACGCAAAACCTGAGCGATTCAGGTTCTT
>CAZMYK010000209.1:0-6834 GCA_964570435.1 uncultured Saprospiraceae bacterium
ACGACAGCAGGATGGTAGCTGGAAGTATGTATATGACTAAGTGAGCAGCAAACTCACAATAGTGTTCTAGCAAAGAATTCTGTTTGTGGTTCTCGATCCTAAAAGGCTGGAATATCAATTAGGAATTCAAAGTGATAGGGTGTAGTTTTTCCTTCCGGAAGAATGCCAAGCATGTAAGCATTCCTAAAGCCTACCGTAATTTCAGAAAAGATATTATTAATAAATACCACGTCAAATAGTAAATCGACTCCCATAGACTGTTGGTCTCTGACACCACCTTCCAGCATAATACTATTGTAGTTGTGAAAGAGCGTAGACTTGATGCGTTTGAAATAGATAAAATCAGCAAAGCCCCAATCAGGATAAGCTACCGGGAAGGCATAATTGGTGTTGAAGCTCCACAATTGGTCGAATTCAGTGGCCCTGAAACCATGTGCATAATTGAAAATATCAACATGTGAAAATCTCCTTTCACCAACCTCATTTTGTCTCGCGTAGTCAAACTCAAATCGGAAACCGTGATTTCTGGACAAGCCCGGAAGGTAGAAGTCGTTCGACAGGTTGACCATATTGTGCCCATCATTAAATCTGTATCGATTTCTTAAGACACCCGAATATCCCCAGCGGGGAAACATATTTTGTTGGCCCCGAAACCGAGTTGAGGAAAGTGTGATGCCATTGTTAAAGGTGGTTCCTTGAATATCGAATCGTTCCTTGCTTTGTCGCTCCTCAATGTAGCTTAAAGACTGCGAAACAGAAGATGAGATGTTTAACCTTGTGCTGTAGATTCCCTTCGTCAAGTTGAGCGGGATGACCACCCCCGGTTGTATAAACTGCTGGCTAACACGGAACGAAGCATTATCGTCTGCCCTATTTACTACAATCGGAAAATTGTAAGAATACCTCAGTTGATAAATCGGGAACCACCTTCCGTAGTTGATGTTTGCCGACACAATTTGCAATCCTAGAGCCGGTAGGTGAGACAGAGAGGTTTCGAAGCTTACCTGGTTAAGAATATTCACCGAGAATAGAGAAGCTGAATACTGTGTGCCATCATAGTTAAGGAGCCAGGAATGAGGCCTAAACATTTTGAAATTTCGCCGATACTTGGTGACTTCAAATTCTTCACTAGCAACCTTCTCAAGAATGTTGTCCGGTTCCAAGTGATGGGTCTCTAGGTAGTGAGGGAGACTTTTCGAACGATGGCGAGGGCTGGGCAACCAGTCAGATGGATCAGTTGTAATTTCATGCAGTAGAAACCCTTGTTCATGGGGCCTCTCGGCTATGATCCTACCACCATCTAAGTTACTAGGGTTGTACATGCCGATGGGATCATTGCTAATCGTCTTGATTACACGACGATCAAGATCGAAGGCGTGAATTTGGTCTGTATTTCCAATGTTGGCTTGAAATATAAGATGTCTTGCACTCAGTTTTATAGGTCCAAAGACGATGTCATCCCAATCTGTTAGGGTCTCAAGTGTTCCGTCTAGCGCTACTTGAACCAAGGCATAAGAATTTCTCTTTTTTGCCACCGAGTAGATAGACTTACCGTCTGCACTGGCGATAGGATATAGAAATTGAATTTCATTAGATTTAATGATACTCAACATGGCATTCGTCTCGATGTTCATCATCGATATGCCGGAATTACTTCCTAGATATGCATTTACGAATATCAAATTCTTACCATCTCTACTAAAGGATGGCGATCGGTAGGATTGGCCTCTGCCTATTATTCTTTTTTCCTGCGCTTCTGAGTCGTAAAGGACGATGTTAGCGAAGTTCTGATTCCCTCGTCTAATGTCTCGCTGTAATTCTTCCCACACGAAGTACTTTCCGCTTTTGCAAAAGTAGGAGTCTAGCGAGAGTCCTTTGTAGACTATTCGCTGATGATTCCCAGTACTGCTATACTTGTATATTCCTCTGATATCTGTGCGATCCCTGTAGCTGAAGTAGAGTTCTCCATTTTCAAGAATGGGATTGTTGTATTGTACAACATCATTTTTTTTGAGTTTGGTAAGAATCGTGGAGGTGCTCTGATGTTTAGGTAAATTGGCTTTGAGATCGGCACTAGCACTAAGGTAGTGATCCTTAATATTCCTGCCGGTCACATTTTTTACTGCCCTCTTAAATGGATAGAAGATGCCCTTGAAGCTGGACGCACGTCTTGTAATTTCATCAAATCCATGATTCTTTGTATTTCGTCGCATCTCAGAGAGAATGGCGTAGCCCGTGTTATAGTGGTTAGGTACAAAGTCTTTGTACGAGCCGTTCATTGCCTTCATATAGGAATATTCCACACCAGCCTCTTGCTGCGCTCTTTGTTCGACACTGAATGAAGGCACACGACCTCTTCCACCGGATGACAATGCCGTTTCAGTGATTGTCGCATCTCCTTCTAAGAACCAAGCTGGCATCGTCAATCCTAGGATGGCTCCCCAACCATAGTCTCCAAACAGAAGATAGATCGCCTTACCGATTCCACGACGAGCGTTGACGAATTGATTAATGTGTCGATATTCATGGATGGCAAGTTGGTCTGTCCAGTCCACACTGGATTCCTCGAAAGTGTTTTGTGGAGCCTGCATGAAAAATTCCGATTTAAGTGGTGCGATTTGTGCATAGCCATTGCTAATCGCGTCTCTGTTCCTTAGAATAATGTCCACCTTTTTTCGTTTTTCACCTAGGAGGCCCACATTTTTCTCATTCATATAGTGGATAATATTGGCCACCCTTTGGGCCCTATTTTCTAGGGAATCCATAAATATGATGCGAACCATAGGCGTATTGATCTGCTTCCACTCGATCTGATTCGAATAACCGCCGAAAGAAGATTGGGCCTGGTGCAAAACAGGTATTAGTAACACCAATAAAGGAATCCAGCTATATTTAGAAGTAATCATTTTGAGGCATTTAAGCTATCATGTAAGGTAGTATCTTTTTTATGATCTCGCCCCTACATAATAGGCAGATTTTCGTCGTGCAGCTGATTCTTAAATTAATCTATGGACGAAGCTTTTTTAGGTTATCTTCTAGCCGGATCAGGTACTTACTTTTCAGGTAGTAGTTCTTTAGGATCGTCAAGTCCTCCTTCGTGATTTCATTTCCTGACTTGCTAAGTAGTCCAGATATGCTTGCGACTTGCTCTGCCTTGGTATCGGAAATTTCGCTAAGTAATTTCAGGTAGGCCGTCTCATCAAAGTCAAATTGTAGCTCCATCAAAGTCTCGTTGACTTCCATCATTTCCATGAGGAAGTCTTGCGGAAGCTTGTTCTGGCCTTCTTCATCAAGGGCATTCTTTAGGTCAAGGAAGTACTTAATGCGTTGGTCTAAGTTGGCTAGAACCTTGTAGGCCGTATTGTTCAATGTCGACATCTCTAAGGCCTCCATTTGCTTGTCTATCCCATCGAGCGTAAAAAAGTCAGGGTGAAAGCGTTTACTATTGGCGTAATACTTTTGCTTTAGACTTGCTTCATCTATAGATAGACTCACAGCGATGTCGAAGAATTCAAAGTAATTCATTAGAACGGCCAAAATCTACGTATGTCATTTCCAAGCGCAAAAACCATCAGCAGAATCAGTAGCACAAAACCCACCATAGTGGCATATTCTACTACCTTGTCACTTGCCTTCTTACCAGTCACAAGCTCCCATATAAGAAACATAACATGTCCTCCATCAAGCCCTGGAATAGGTAGGAGATTCAGTATTCCTAAGATCAATGAAAGCATAGCTGTCATGTTCCAGAAGACCTTCCAGTCCCAAGCCGATGGAAACATATCACCGATTGATAGAAAACTTCCTAGACTGTCCTTGGCCTTTATCTTACCTCGAAAGATCTTACCGAAGGCGTTCAGTTGGTCTGAGATAAATCCATTGCCTCTCTTGATTCCAACACTGAATGACTCAGAAAATCCATACTCTTCAGTTGCGATTTTGAAAAATCGATTAAGCGATTGCGGCAGTAAACCCATTTTTCCATCTTCACCCAGCACGATTTCAGTAGAATCCAGCTTTTCATCTCGTATGAACTTAACTTTTATTGATTGATTCTTATATTCTCTAGCTTTGAGACCCAGTTCATCGTAGAACTGAATGGGCTTACCATTGTATGAAACGATTCGGTCATCTACTTTTAGTCCTGCCTTTTCAGCAGCAGATTCCTTGCCTACAACCCCAATTTGGAAGGGAGTCCTGGGGCCGAATAGGAACTTGTCCTTTCCTTCTCCAGTCAGTATCTGTACATACTTTTCATCGATAGGAATCACCTTTTGTGAACCATCTCTATTTACTGTAACACTTCTTGCATCATCGATCACAATTCCTCTGATCAGAGCCCCTGTACTGAACTTTTCAAAGTCGCTTTCCCCAATTTTGAGAATCTTATCACCTGTCATAAGACCGATATCTCGTCCTAGGCTATCCACATAGATCCCATCACTCACTTCTGTAGCAGGTACATATGAAGTTCCCCACTTGAATGCGACAAGGCTAAATATTAAGTAACCCAGGATGATATTAATGGTCACTCCACCAATCATTATGATCAATCTTTGCCATGCAGGTTTCGACCTAAATTCCCATGGTTCTGGCTCTCGATCGAGGTAGTCCTTGTCCATGCTCTCATCAATCATTCCAGCAATCTTTACATACCCTCCTAGTGGCAGCCAACCTACTCCATATTCCGTCTCCCCAATTTGTTTCTTGAAAAGTGAAAATCCCGGATTGAAGAAAAGATAGAACTTTTCTACCTTGGTTTTGAACCACTTTGCTGGTAGAAAGTGACCTAACTCATGAAGAACCACTAGGATAGAAAGGCTCAAGATGAGTTGGAGTGCTTTTATTAGTATATCCATTTAATTTCCTGTCTTTTGAATCAACCTTAGTAACGGCTGATAACAATGATTTGTTTCTAATTTTCGGCAAAAGTACTGAAGTGATAGAAGAATCCCCTAATTTTAACCGATTATTAAGTTATGATACTATTCTACAGCAAGGAATGTGATGGACATACTGCAAAATTGGTTGATAGCGAAGCCATCCATTGCAAGCAAGCGCTGCGTAAGAAGATTGGAGATGAAGTATATCTTACGGATGGATTAGGTCAATGTTATGTAGGTAGAATTACAAACATCGCCAAGAAGCATGTAGAAATAGACATTTTAAGGGAGCATCCCCTTTCTAAGAGTAGGACCTACAAGATACATATAGCAATTGCTCCAACGAAGAATATTTCGCGTTTTGAGTGGTTCTTGGAAAAAGCTACAGAATTTGGAGTGGACGAAATCACTCCCCTCCTCTGTGCTAGAAGTGAACGAAAGATCATCAAACCTGAAAGATTAGAGAAGATTCTTGTCAGCGCAATGAAGCAGTCCCTTAAGGCAAGGCTTCCTAAGCTGAATCCATTAACGTCATATTCGAATTTCATTCAAGGAGATTGTGCTGGCAGTAGATTCATCGCTCACTTGGAAGACCAACCTGAATTACTGATTAACAGTTACCAGGCAGACCATGATTCGATCATCCTGATCGGTCCTGAAGGGGATTTTACGCCAGATGAGATTTCAATGGGAAAGCAGGCCGAGTTTGCTTCTGTAAGCCTAGGCGATTATCGATTGCGAACTGAGACTGCCGGCATTGCAGCTGTGCAGCAAGTTCACTTTATCAATCAACTTTCTACTAGGGGGTAAAATTGATATCTAGTTTTAGGTCTCGATCATCCGGAATAAGGGAAATATTGTTAATGTTTTTTCCATCAAGTTGGTCCACATGGTCAGAAAGCATGAAGGCTGCTCCGCTGCAATTTGGCGTACCTAGCAAGGCAAGAAATTCTTCTGACCCCGCATCCCAGGTATGTGCACTAGTCCAGTCACTTTTTCCATCTGGTAGCGCCTTATAAGCCGTTTGTTGCGTGCTAGCATTGGCAACTTGTACGCGCGAAATCTTGCTTAAAGCTTGCATTGCTTCGACTGCCCTTCCGTCCCTGTTTTTGCCAGAATTCGGCATTGCAGCACTCTTGTATTGCTGCCATATGACTTCGGAATTAGGAAGTCCTCGTTTGCTGTAGCCTTCAGTATCAGCGTTTTCAGCGTCCCTAATTCTGGCCTTGTCGGCAGTAGCATAGTTATGAGCTGCTTCTATAATTCCTTCTTCGACATTGAAGTGGTTAGCATAGTCAGCAGTTGGATTTTTCTTTGAAAAGAATTTTTCTTTTCCCCAGGATGTAAGGGTCTTGAAGCCTTCCTCGTTTTCAGCAGTCTTTCGAGTAGAATAGTTACTCTTGAAACGCTTGTCGTATGAGGCGCGTTTTTCCGTCAATCCTTCGATTAATTCTTCACTGTCCTCGGAATTGTAGGTGGCGATCTTGTCCTGAAGACCATCCCAGTATCTTGTTCCCTTAGCTAGACAGGAATCATATGTTGCAGTGACAAGTTCGTTGATCCTTTGAGATCTTGCATCACCTTCGAAGTCCTTGTAATCAGCATACTTAAGCCCTATTCTATTGGCCCTGCATTGTGTCGCATAATCGAAGGCATCACTCTTCTTAGCTTGGATAACTTGCGTGCTATTGGAGGTCATGTCAGATTTCAACTGGAGGGGCGGAGGAGGTAGGGAGCTAGCAGAGGTCTCACTAGTGTGATTTTCAGCAATAGAATCACCATTACTATGTGACTCCTGCGTCTTTTCAGCAGATGTTAACATTTCTTGGGGTATTGAAGGTTACTGTGCTAATATAGTGTAAAAATTTGAGATGATCTAGGGTGATTTTGCAGTAAGTGAAATTTGCAGGCTCCTCTGTGGAACGTTTTTTACACTTTTGCACTTTAATCA
>CAZMYK010000210.1:0-6832 GCA_964570435.1 uncultured Saprospiraceae bacterium
CGAGCCACAAGTTACCTACAGGGTGGGAAACGCAATAAGACTTAGTCTTGAATACAACAATGAAAAAAAGGAAAATACCCTCGGGGAGGGAGGCGAAGTCGCGATTATTAATGACTTCAACTTGGGACTCACGTATGCACAGAAAAATAAGTCGAGGATCACAGGAGATATCAAGTATGCAGGTGTTTCCTATTCCGGACTACCCAATACTGCACTGGAACTGAACATGTTAGACGGTCTGAAAGATGGGCGTAATGTATTGTGGTCGATCGACTATTCTAGAAGACTTCGAAAGAATATTGACGTTAGCATTTCGTATGAAGGCCGAAAAACAGGTGAAAAGCAAACTGTACACGTCGGTAGAGCTCAAGTAAAAAGCAGTTTCTAGGCTTTCAGATTAGTATATTAAATAGAACATTTCGTCGCGAATCGACAGTTCATAGTGATAATATATCCTAAATTTAACTTTGATTTGTCGTTCTAAGACTATACAAATACGTTTATGAGATATTTATACTTGCTCTTTTTGTGCTTCCTCGCATCTAATCAAGCACATGGTCAATCCTTCTTTAAGATCATAAGTGAAGATGAGGCTAATAAAAATGTAAACACCGATAGGTCCATCATACCTAACAATTATCAGGTTTCTGAACTTGACATTGAAGAGATACGGAGACATCTTACTAGCAAGGTGGGCAAGAAGGATGAAGGAGAGCTGATCTACTTGCCTAACCCAGAGGGAAAGATGATTGCATATCAAGTTTTCGAAACTAAGATGATGCAAGAAGGCTTGGCAGCAAAATACCCTGGGATTAGGACCTACAAGGGCTATAATCCCGATAGAAAATATGAAAAAATCCACTTTGGAATTAGCAATACAGGTTTCTACGCTACAGTGAGCCAGGTCGGAGCGACCTATTCGATAGATCGATATGCTGACAAGCAAAACAAGTACTACATTTCTTACTATGCAAGGGATCATGAAGAGGATGGGACAAGCTACACTTGTGGAACTGAAGGGTCCAAAATGTCAGACTATGAAGTGCATACCCATAATCGCTCGGCAGGCGACTTGTTGCCGCTGAGAGAATATCGATTTGCAGTTGCGACCACTGGAGAATTCGGCTCCTTCTATGGTCCAGAAGTAGAAGATGTGCTAGCCGAACTGGTCAAGTCAGTTAATAGGATGAATCTAATATTGGAAAATGACTTTGCGATTCGTCTTGTTCTTGTGAATGACAATGACCTCTTGATCAACCTAGATCCCAACACAGATCCCTACCCCGACGGAAATACCGGTGGCATTCTCCTAGGACAGAACACCATGGTGATTGCTAACAAGATTGGTTTCGCTAACTTCGATTTAGGTCATGTGTATACCAGGGCGTGTGATGATACAGGGGGGATTGCTTCTATACGAAGTGTCTGTACCGCCAATAAAGGAGCGGGAGTTACCTGCCATTACTCCAATGACATCACTGCCATGGCCGTACGTGTTGCTGCCCATGAGGTCGGCCACCAATTGGGTTCCAACCATACCTTTAATAATTGCGATGGCAATGAGAATGGGTCAACTGCTTTCGAACCAGGAAGCGGAACGACGATCATGTCGTATGCCGGTCTTTGCGGACAACAACTTAACGTAATCAATACTGCAAATGACTACTTTCACGTCTCGTCACTAATAGAAATCATCTCATTTACTCGAGACTTAGCAGGTGATAACTGCCCTGAAAGAGTTACGACAGAAAATCATATACCAGATATAGAAATTCCGATAGAAGGAGGCTTCTCAATTCCGATTAGCACACCATTTGAATTAGAGGGCGTTGCCACAGACGAAGATGGGGATGACCTGACTTATACTTGGGAACAATACAACCTTGGTCCGAAATCGACACCGGGTTCACCAATGGGTAACAGCCCCTTGTTTATCTCCATCTATCCTTCTCCAAATCCTAAGCGGGTATTTCCTCAAATTTCCACAATTATCAACAATGAGGAGGACAAACGTGAAGTGCTCCCAAGCTATGAAAGAGACTTGAACTTCCAATTTGTAGTGCGCGATAATAATCCCGAATCGGGAGGTGTAGCATGGAGCGAAATAGAATTCTATGCGACGGAATCGGCAGGACCCTTTCTTGTCGAGTTTCCTTCCGCAGACACTACCTTTGAGGTGGGTGAAGAAATAGAGATCCTTTGGGATGTTGCTAATACCAACAATGAAATCGTCAACTGCCAGTCGGTGAATATTCTTCTATCTACAGATGGAGGATTTACCTACGAAAGGACGCTTCTAGAAAATACTCCGAATGATGGTGCAGAAAAGATATTGATTCCAAATCTTGTCGGGAATTCTGCTAGAATCCGAATCGAAGCAGCTGATAATATTTTCTTCGATATTTCTAATGAAGACTTTCAGATTGCAGAGCCAACAGAGCCGGGATTTTTATTTACTTATACTCCTAGCTATTCAAGGACTTGTGTACCTGACGATATCGTCTTAGAATTTACTACAGAAGGTTTCCTTGGTTATTCAGAGGCCATACAGTTTGAATTGGAGGGAGAAATTCCTGCAGGCCTAGATTTGAATTTTTCTGAAAATACTGTTCTTCCGGGGGAAAGTACAAGCGCTACTATAACATTTTCTGACAACTCATTGGCAGGCTTGATTCCCCTAAATATTCGAGCCTTGTCTGGTACTGACACCCTGGACAGGGAAATTATCCTTGACCTAGTATCTTCAGATTTTTCTGACTTAGCACCTGTTTTTCCAATTGTTGGATCATCGGGCAATCTAGTTTCGCCGATCTTGCAATGGAAGGGAGATTCAGATGCAACAGAATATATTGTCAAACTATCTGACAATCCATCCTTTGATGATTTACAAAGTGAAGTTTTATACATTGAGACGGTGAGTGACACATTTTTCGAGCTCGATGACATCTTGGCTAAGAATACAGTTTATTATTGGCAAGTAGAAGCTGTGAATGAATGTGGATCTACTGAGGATCCAGAAATATATGCATTTGCTACAGAGGCAATAAGTTGTGGAATTTTTCAGTACAATGACGTTCCTGTTGGAATTTCACAGTCAGGTGTGATCGAACTAGACCTCCCGATAGAGGTCTTAGGAGGTGGTCAAGTGAGTGATGTAAATGTACTTAAACTCAGAGGTAGTCACTCTTGGGTCAGTGAGCTGAAGGGCGAACTTTTCAGCCCTAGTGGAACCAAGGTCCAGTTGTTCAGAAATAAGTGTGGCAATCAGATAGACTTCAACATGGGCTTTGATGATGATGCCGTCGGCGGTATTACATGTCCTTTGAGTCAAGGCATTTTCTACCAACCTCAGGAAAAGTTGGACACCTTTATTGGAGAAGATGTAGCTGGTCAATGGTTACTGAAACTCACAGATACACAAATCGGAAATGGAGGTTCTCTGCAAGAATACACTCTGGAAGTATGTTCCAATGAGGTCCTTGATGCTCCCATCCTTGTCACCAATGAGGTAATGCCGCTTCCTAGTGGAGTAGGTCGTCGCATTTCTCCTGACTTTCTGAAGGCGGAAGATGCCAATAATGACAGTGACGAGCTCATCTTTACCATTGTGAGACTGCCAAGGAATGGAACTTTAAGGAATGAAGACGCAGAACTCAGCGTGGGTAGCAGGTTTTCGCAAGCCGAAATCGATCAATCTAGGATTAGATACCAACATAATGGTGAGAGCGAGGAAGATAACTTCCTTTTCACTGTTACAGATGGTGAAGGTGGATGGGTAAGTGTGACCTCTTTCGAAATTGGAATTGACAACGATGTGGTCCTAGATGTCAATGATGTTATAGTTCCTGACTACCAGATTTTTCCAAATCCGGCCAGCGACCATATTAACATCGTTTTTAGTGACTACCATGGAGACATCGAAGTCGAGATTTATGACGTCCTAGGTCGGAGACTTGGATTTTCAAGTGAAGTCCAAAATGGCGGGTTTCAAATTCGCTTCTTGAGTCCTGTGAGCGGTATTTTACTTGTCAACATCAAGGGTGAAGGCTTTTCGGATGTTAGGAAAATCATGGTGGAATAGATTTTGTTACAAATCTAGCCCATTCCTGTCCGTCAACTCGTTATGCAACTTTCCTAGCTAGGGTTAGCACCAAGTGACCTATGGGACGATTTTTTTAATCTTTCAGATTGCGTTTGCAAGAAGACTTGTAAGGATTTATCTCATAGCCAGACCTTTTCTATAATAGAAGATCGACTGTATAAGCCCTCTTGCTGTCATAAAAATGATGAAAGCCAGCCAAATATTTTTGGTCCCAGTGAGCAAGTCAAAGCCATAGTATGACAGTAGGTAGATCACCACCGAAATAAACATAGCATTTCGCATTGACTTGGAGGCAGTAAGTCCGATGAAGATCCCATCCCAAATATAACACGAGAAGGATAGCATGGGAAGAATGACCATTAGATAGAGCATTTCATTGGTTTCTGTGATTACATCAAGTTGATTGCTGAATACTCTGACCAAGTGCTCTCCAGCAAAAGCATAGAGCAGCGAAAAGCCAATCGCGAAACCTAGTCCCCATTGAAATAGCAGTTTGATTCCCTTCTTAGTTGATTCCTCATCCTCTGCTCCAAAATACTTGCCGACAAGACTTTCCGCGGCATATGCAAAGCCATCAATGGCATAAGACATCCAATTCAGAAATTGTAGTAAGATCACATTTGCTGCCAAGTAAAGCTCACCTTTAAGCGCAGCTTGGCTGTATAGAAAGGCAAAGGCAAATGTCAGGCAGACAGTTCTTAAGAAGATGTCTCTATTAACGTTAAGGAAGCGTTCCATCTTATTCCAAGCCAAAAGCAATTTGATGGGTATCCTTTGTAGGTAGCTTCTGTATCGATAAAAGACGATAACAAGGGCTATAATGAAGCCTAAGTACTGGGCAACGACGGTACCTAAGGCAACACCCTTAATACCCATACCATATACCTGTACCAAAAGATAACTGACTATTATATTCACTACATTAATCAGGATAGTAATCAGCAAGGGCGCTTTTGCGTTCTGCATCCCAAAGTACCATCCTAAGATAGCGTAGAGACCCAGGGAGGCTGGTGCGGCCCATATGCGTGTGTAAAAATAGGAATTCACGAATTCTTGCTGTTCAGCGTTGACATTCATTAGATACGAAGAGGCGGAGGCGATCGGAATTGCAAGCACAAGTATGGCGATCGCAATTGCGAAAGCGAGAAAAAGTGAACGTTGTAGAATCGCGGCAATTTCACCTTCATCCTTTCTCCCAAAGGCCTGCGCCGTCATCCCTGTAGTGCCCATTCTTAAGAAACCAAAATTCCAGTAGACAAAGTTAAAAATCATTGATGCAATCCCTACTGCTCCGAGTTCTAGAGCTGATAGGTGACCCATTAGAAGGGTGTCCACCGAAGATAATAGTGGAATAGACACATTACTAATAATGTTAGGAACAGCGAGCCGGAGGATTTCTTTGTTCATATTACAATTGAGCACAATATATCATTGAATAATCACCTTTAATAACTATCTTTCCAGTTCAAACGAATAATATTTTTTGGCAAATTCAATTTTCAAGTTTTTGACAAGCAAGTCTTTTATAAAGAACCTCATTTTCATAGCGCTCTTTTTCATCGTCATCTTCTTTTTGGTTTTGGCATGGCTGAGAATGTACACGAATCACGGGCAGAAATTAGAACTACCTAATTTCGTAGACATGTCGCTTACCGAGGCCTCAGGAATTGCCAATGAAGCAACCTTCGAAATCATTGTCAATGATTCAGTCCACATCATCGGCCAGCCCGGAGGGATTATTAGAGATCAAAATCCTAAGGCAGGTTCAAAGGTCAAAGAAAACCGAAAGGTCTATGTGACTACGACAAAGTACATTGCAGACCAGATTAAGGTCAGTGGACTTCCAAGTTTATATGGCCGTGACTACGAAAGGAAGAGTAGAGAACTTGGTTTCATGGATCTAAACACTTCTGTAAAGGATTATATCTACGATCCAGGAGAACCCAACCACATATTAGAAGTGTACTACAAAGGCAAGAAGATTGTATCGAGAGAGGGAAGAGAGGGTGAGGTTGAACTTGAAAAAGGTGGCACACTGGAATTTGTCTTGAGCAAGCGCTATGGCGGTGAGATGAGTATCCCCAACGTAGAGTGTATGGACTATGAGTCTGCCTTTTTTCTAATTGAAAACTTGAAACTAAAAGTTGGAAAAGTTGTTACTTCAGGAAAGATCAGCGAGCAATCAACATCTTATGTTGTTGCCCAAGATCCTCCGTTTGATCCAGAAGGTCTGATTCAGATCGGAGATGAAATAATATTGACCATAACACAGGACAAACCTGCAAATTGCAATTAGATGGATATTCAAGTAGATGAGCTAAAGGACAAGTTAGATGCGAAGGAAGAATTTGTCTTGATAGATGTTCGGGAGGATTATGAGAGGGCTGAATTCAATGTTGGTGGCGACCACATTCCATTGGGTACAATTCCAGTAAATCTAGAGGACTATGAAGAGCACAAGGAGGACGAAATCGTAATCTATTGTCGCAGTGGAAATAGGAGCGGACAAGCGAAGGCGTATATGGAACAAATGGGATTCAAGAATGTCCGAAATCTAATAGGTGGTATGTTAGAATGGAATAGAAGAGGTCTTTAGAACTTATTCTTCCACATCATTGATTCTACAGGCTTAGTAGTTCGCTGTGTGTACTTCGCATTTTTCTTCTTGTTGTAATAGTTGTTGACATCTCCATCAATCAGGAAGTAAATCAATTGCCCGATGGGCATTCC
>CAZMYK010000211.1:0-6804 GCA_964570435.1 uncultured Saprospiraceae bacterium
TTTTCTTGCCTAGCATTTCTAGTACTAGATCGTAGAGGGTTTCGAATGGAATGACCTCCAAGTCTAAATTATGGTAGGAAAGCTCAAATGGATGTTCATCTAGCCGCTGCCTATACTTCTTAACATATCTTTCCCATCGGATCGGATGGTAATCTGCGTCAGGCAACTTAGCCAGCATCTTAATAAAACAATTCGACCTAAAGGTGCTATCACTTCTCAAGTAACGATGACTATACATATTCAATGCGTCCAGCTTGTCTATGATCATTCCATGCTTCTTATTCTGGACCAAGAGTAGCATCTGTATGATGAGGATGGAAATATTCACTCCCCGCTTATCCTTAGAATAGGTCGGGACATCGTTCAAGAACCGATTCAGCCTAAACTTTCGAAGTGGCTTTTCATTCGATTCGGCAGGATTGATCTTTCCTAATTGAACTAGGAAATGGATGTAAGCCTCTTTTATTTTGAAGAGTTGGATAAGCAAGGGGTGAGTTTTTTCAAAGTCTTTCTGACTAAATACCTTAGTTAGAATTTTGTATGCTTGCAAATACTTTGCCTGTACTATGCACAAAGGAAAATAAAGATTATACGTGTTATACCAATTGACAAACCGAGGGTTCGAAATATTTAGGTTTTCGAGGAACAAGTGCTCGGCAATATCATATTCTTTAAGCATAAAATTAGCAATGGCCGCTCTTGTCCTCAAACTTGCATCAGTATCTAATGACTTTATCCCTTTCTCTTTGAAGAAAGTAATCGCCTCTGTAGCTAAAATAATTACCTTCTTGTAGTCATTGTTTTCTAAATAGAAATTGGTTTGGTATAAATAAGCGAACAAGTTAAATCTTCTTGTATGAATACTTTTTTGGCTTTCTCTGAAAACTTTTATTTGATTAAAGTGCTTCTCTCTTTGACTATCGCTTAACCCTGTACTTGATTTAGTTATTTCGATACTAAACAACCCATGAGACTCCTCGGCATCAATTTCGGCTTCTAACTCTGCTAAATACCTTTTTCTAAGAGTTCTAAATTTATTGAATTTATCAGTAGATATAGAGTAGACAGAGTAATGTGAAGCAAGCAAAGAACTAAACAAATAATTCAAATCAGTCAATTCATACCTTTGAGAGATTCTTAAAGATTTAGCCGCTAAATTTGTGGCGATATCTCTTTTATGATTTGCAACCAAAATTTTTGCTGCCGCATAATTTTTATAGCAAGTTTTTCCGGCTTGATAAACATTTTGATATTGAGATCCACTCTGGTCAATAAAAAAAACGGTATTAATCATTTTGCTGAAAAGACGATTTTTTAACTTAGTTAAACTCGTATTCTTCCTTTGTCCATCATACAAAAGTCTAAGAGCATCTTCATCTGACTTAATAACTCCACTCTCAATCCCTCTATAAAGTTTAGAAATTTTACTTTTAGGCAATGGATTTTCATCTAACAGGTCGATTTGATAAATTTTCTGTCTTGTTATCAAGTCGGATAGTGAAATTAATTTATCCATCTAAAATCGTAAAATATTGATTATTAAATAATTATGAATTAAAGACTACCATATTGTCTATTACTTCGAGTGTCTCTATTTTCAATACATTGTTATAGATTCTAATATAAATATAAAATATATTTGTATCGTATTAAAAAGTCGGCACCCAGATAAAGCTTTAGCAACTTTAAGTAGTTGATTTTTAGCAAGTAAAGGTGTCTGTATAGTAAATAGGGCATCAAAATGCCTGTCCTTAAAGAAGGGTAACTGTTATATACAGAAGCAGTGATAGTAAGTAGATTTGTATTATCAATTAAACAACAATAAACTACTTACTATGGATTTTTACGAATTAATGTGCATGTTCTGCTCTTCGATTGTTGAAGATTTCGGATCAATGTAATAAAAGATAAAGATAACTCTTAAGAAATATATTCTATTGTTCTCATTTTAGGTTTTAAGGGTGTTAAATGGCTTGACTCTCCTCTGTTTCAGAGGAGGGTCATTCCTTTTTTAGGGGTGTGTGTTGTTGGGGTGTTGGCGTGTTGGGTATTGGGTAGTAGGGAGTTTGGGGGTCAGGTGTGTAGGGTTGGAAGATTGGAAGTTACTTATTCTTTTGCTTGTAGATTGCTGATCGGAATGCGTTGATGCTTTTTTGCACTTGGTTCAACTTCGGGAAAATCTCATTGTACATGTCAGAAGAAATGAATCCTAGCTTCTTTGAAATAATCAACTGTGTTTCTAGTTCAAATGCTGATCCCAAGGATATTTCAAGATAATGACCCAAGTGTCTAATCGTATTTCTACTGCATCCCTCCGCAATATTAGAAGGAATAGAAACGGAACACCGTCTCATCTGGCTGCATAAGCCATATTTTTCAGTAACCGGCAACGCTGAAGTCTATTGATACACTTCCTTAGCAAGATTAATACTATCCTTCCAAATCGTTAAGTCTCTAAAGTTTCTAATACTATACTTAGTAGCAGAAATCTAAAACCCGTTACCTAAATTTGAATTTATCTTTACCCATTTGAAGAAAACCCACTTCTACCTAAGCTCAAAACCTCATAATCATCTCTCTTTCTGACCATCCGCCTTCCTCTCCTCACGATAAATCCTATTGCCCAACACTAACTCTTTGAAACCAAACACATCCCACTCTATCCACTATCACACTAACCCACTAACTCCCCAGTATCCCAAAAATCCCAAAACGCCAACACCCCAACATCCCAACATCCCAACACGCTAATATGCTAAAAACCCAACACGCCAACACCCTAACCTCCCATCGCCTTAACCTCCCAACCACCTAACACGCCAACGCCCCAACATACCAACACGCTAACACCCAAACACCCCAACACCCTACCCCAACTCCACAGCCAAAAACCTCGCCGTCTCATTCTCTTCCTTCAACTTCTCCACCATCTTTTCAGGCGTCCCATTAAATACTATCCGACCACCCCTCGAACCTCCATCAGGCCCCAAATCTATAATTCGATCCGCTACCTTGATAATGTCCATGTTGTGCTCAATGACCAAGACCGTATTGCCCTTGTCCACCAAACGGTTAATCACCTTAATTAGGTACTGAATATCTTCAAAGTGCAGCCCCGTCGTCGGTTCATCCAAGATGTAGATCGTCTGTCCTGTATCCCGCTTAGAAAGTTCTTCGGCCAATTTAACACGTTGCGCCTCTCCCCCAGAAAGGGTCGTCGCTTGCTGACCTAGTGTTATGTAACCCAGGCCCACATCCCTCAAGGTCTTCAATTTGCGATAAATCGACGGGATGTTCTCAAAGAACTTAGTCGCCTCCGCAACCGTCATATTTAGCACATCCGAAATATTCTTTCCCTTGTATATAATCTCAAGCGTTTCTCGATTATACCTCCTTCCCTGGCACTCCTCGCAATCAACATACACATCAGGTAGGAAGTTCATCTCAATGGCCCTTTTACCTCCGCCGCCACAAACTTCACACCGTCCGCCCTTCACATTGAATGAAAAACGTCCAATCTTGTAGCCCCTGATCATTGCCTCTGGAACCTTCCCAAAAATCTTTCTAATGTCAGTGAATACACCTGTGTAGGTTGCTGGATTGGAACGCGGAGTCCTTCCAATAGGCGATTGATCTATCTCTATTACCTTATCCAAGTGCTCTAAACCCTTTATGGAATCATAAACCAAGGGCTTTTTCAAACTCTTATAGAAGTGCTGTCGCAAGATGGGATACAAGGTTTGGTTGATGAGTGAAGACTTGCCACTTCCTGAAACTCCAGTAATGCAAGTCAATGTTCCCAAGGTTATTTCTAACTTCTGATTCTTCAAGTTGTGCCCATTTGCACCCTTGAGGATCAATTTCTTAGCATTGCCCCGTCTGCGCTTCTTCGGAACCTCTATTTCTCGGCGATCTGCCAAGTAGTCTGAGGTGATACTATCTATCTTCATGAAGTCTTCCGGCGTCCCTTGCGCAACAATTTCACCTCCAAGTTCACCAGCGCCTGGACCTAGATCCACTAAGTAGTCTGAAGCCAACATGATGTCCTTGTCATGCTCTACAACGATGACTGTGTTCCCAATGGTCGTTAGGTTCTTAAGGGCCTTAATTAATCTCTGATTGTCTCGCTGGTGCAATCCAATCGAGGGCTCATCGAGGATGTAGGTAATACCAGTCAATTGAGATCCAATCTGTGTCGCCAACCTCGTTCTCTGAGATTCACCTCCTGAAAGTGTCCTTGTCGGTCTGTCAACACTTAAGTAGTCCAAGCCAACCTCTAGCAAGAAGCCTAAGCGATCCCTAATCTCTTTCAAGACGTCTTTCGCAATCGCCATTTGCTTTTCCGACAATTGATCTTCTACATTTGCAAACCACTCACTCAATTCAGCCAAGTCCATCGAAGCTAATTCGCCGATATGTCTATCCGCAACCTTATAATGTAGGGACTCCTTCATTAACCTATAGCCGCCACATTCGGGGCAAGAAACGACCTCCATAAATTCTTCTGCCCAAGACCTGATCTTTTCCGAACTAGAGTCTTCATACCAGCGGACCAGCATATTGACTAAACCCTCTTCAGCCAGATTATAAACAAAGTCGTGTGAAATGCCTGGTACCTTAGCTTTTATTGTTGCATCTCCACCTTGTAGGATTGTTTCCATGGCCTTCTTGGGAATATCCTTTACTGGTGTGGAAAAAGTAAATTTGTACTTCTTCGCAATAGCTCTTAGCTGCTTAAAAGTGTGTGTATCTCGAACCTCCCCAAATGGAGCTATTGCCACATCATTGATGCTCTTCTTCTCGTCTGGAATGACCTTGGTCATGTCGACGGAATTGACCTTGCCCAGCCCCCTACACTTCTTACATGAACCATAGGGAGAGTTAAATGAAAACGTGTTCGGCGAAGGTTCCTCATATGAAATTCCGCTTTCGGGGTCCATTAATCTCTTGCTATAGGGCACGATCTTATCTGAATCCATGTCATGCACCATTACAAAGTCCGAAGACATCCGATAGGCCATCTGGAGGGAGGCCCGGAGTCGATCTCTTTTGCTTTCTTCTACCTTGATTCGATCGATAACAACCTCTATATCGTGGACCTTGTAGCGGTCTACCTGCAAACCCGGCTTAAGATCGATGATCTTGCCATCGACACGAACCTTCGTGAAACCCTTCTTGAAGGTCCGGTCGAAGAGTTCTCTGTAGTGTCCCTTTCTAGACCTGATTAAGGGAGCAAGAATGCTAATCTTACGACCTGAATATTCGGCCAAAATGGTCTCGAAAATCTGATCCTCCGTATACTTCACCATCTTCTTGCCGGTCACATAGGAATAGGCGTCGGAAGCTCTGGCAAATAGCAATCTCATGAAGTCATAAATCTCCGTTGTAGTTCCAACTGTAGATCTTGGATTCCAAGCCGTCGTTTTCTGTTCAATGGAAATAACTGGAGAAAGCCCATTGATCTTTTCCACCTCTGGTCGATCCATGGATCCAAGAAACTGGCGAGCATAGGCAGAGAATGTCTCCATATACCTCCGCTGTCCTTCAGCATAGATGGTGTCAAAGGCAAGGGAGGATTTTCCACTTCCTGATACCCCAGTGATGACGACCAGCTTATTCTTGGGTATGTTGAGTGAAATATCTTTAAGGTTGTGCTCTTTGGCACCAATTACTTCTATATCATTATTGCTCACGAATGCAAAGTTTGCAAAAATTTATGGAATAAGGGCAGTCAGCAAGGTGGATAATCTTCCTCCTGACTGAGCTGCTACCTCGAGAACTGATTCGATCGTGGTTTCCCGGATGCGATCAGGTGGGTAGCAAACATTCGAAACAATGGATACGGCAAATATGTTTAGACCTCCATGCTTAGCCACAATGACTTCTGGTATGGTGGACATTCCTACAAGGTCTGCTCCCACACGATGGATAAATTCATATTCTGCTGGGGTTTCGAGGTTGGGTCCTTGTAGGGAGTAGTAGACCCCTTCTTTCAGATCAATATCCATCTTAGCTGCAATCTTTTGTGCCTTAGACCTTAGCTCTTTAGAATAGGTGTCCTTCATATCCGGAAAGCGAGGACCCAGTCTAGCGTCGTTGCTACCTCGAAGCGGATTTTCGGGCATCATATAGATGTGGTCTTTCAGCACTACAAGGTCGCCTGGCTCTTGATCTGGATTAGTCCCTCCAGCCACATTGGTAATATATAAGTTCTCTACTCCTAGCAGTTGGAAGACCCTGATCGGAAAAGTTACTTCCTTCATCGAATACCCTTCGTAGTAGTGAAATCGTCCCGACATCACGATAATAGCTTTGCCTTTCAGCTTACCAATAATAAGTTCTCCTGCATGCGATTCTACAGTACTTTCTGGGAAGTGAGGAATGTGTGCGTAGGCTATTTTTTGTTCTATGTCAATGTTGTCTACAAAACTTCCAAGCCCGGTTCCCAGTATTACGGCATCAAGGATGTTGTCTGTTGTCAAGGATCGTATGTAGGCTGTGGCTTCTGTGATTTTATCGAAATAGGAGGTCAAGTTTTTTTTTGTGAAGGTAGGGAAAATTTGGGGGGAGGGGGGGTGGCGTGTTAGGAGGTTAGCGTATTAGCGTGTTGGCGTGTTAGGTTGTTAGGGGATTGGGGTGTTAGCGTATTGGGGTGTTAGGGTGTTGGGGCGTTGGGGTGTTAGCGTATTGGGGTGTTGGCAGGTTAGCGTATTGGCGTGTTAGGGGGTTGGGGTATTGGGAGTTAGCGTGTTGGGGCGTTGGCGTGTTAGCGTATTGGCGTGTTAGGGAGTGCAGGATTGTTAA
>CAZMYK010000212.1:0-6784 GCA_964570435.1 uncultured Saprospiraceae bacterium
CTGAGCATTTTGGCAGGACCAAGGGTTCTATTCAAGGTCGCATCAAGAAGTTGCGACTTCATGACACGTATGGTTGGTAGTCTCGATCCTTGTCCAGATAGAGGTCAGCTGGGTTGAGAAACTCAAACATACCTTGCTGCTGCAGGGGACTTTTGCCGCCGTCAAAAAACACAACTTCATTCCACCAAGAGATGAAGCGAATATAAAAACATGTCTTCCATTGAATTACTTCTGGTGCAATATCCCACAAAGGGCTTTGAGCCCTTTCAGGGAGCTAGCTGAACAGATGAGAAAGTTAAGGCACTAAGCCTTACATGTGGATATGCCTAAAAAATAAATCGCGAATTCCAAGTCATTCGCAAGGATTGGCTAGCCCACCAATATTCTAACGAACTATTGCAACGGGCATTTCACTATCATAATTCCCAGCAATTACTGGTGTCTGCCGATTAGAGGTATAGGTTCTAACATTCTTGTTCACATACTCATAGAGCTCAGAAATTGTGACAATCTTGTTTTTGTTTTGATCCGCCTCACCTCTCAATCCTCTGATGAGGTAGTGGCTGTAGATTCCCTGACGAAGGCCACTCGTTTCCATTGAAATTTCTTCACTCTTTGAAGAGGTAAAGAGAGCAGTTCCTGCCCTCGCATCCTCAAAGCCGTCTAAGAAGGACTGCATCCTAGTGGCATTAAAGGGCGTCTTCATGGCAAGCAGGGATCCGGAATGGCAGGCATCCGCAAAAACCATTTTATGCTTGGCCTCACTCTTATCCAAAACCGCTTTGATCTCATGATGCTGCAGGACATTATTGTATCCGTCAAAATCAATAGGTAGGAAGGAGCCTGGTAAGCCGTGCCCTGAATAATATAGCATGATCACATCATTTTCATCTGCCTTGGCGAAAGTGGACTCCATCTCAGACAATATCCTTTTCCTAGATGCTGACTCATCGATTAGTAAAGAAATTCGCTCGTCGGGAATAGCTCCACCCTCAGGGCTTTTTAGGAAGGCATAAACTTGGTAGGCATCATCATCCGTGTACTTTAAAGTTGGCATGTGGTTGTAGCTAGCAATTCCCACAATAACAGCCCATATTTTAACCTCTTCCGACCTGTCTACTCGCGCAACCGAAGTCCGGACCTTATTAGATGGCTTGGAAGTCGCATGGATCTGCTTTACGGGATAACCGGCATTCCACAAGGCACCATAGACAGTCCCACTGGCAAAGTACATGACACCTTCGCCATCTGGTGCATTGTTCTTCCACCCACCTTCATATCTGTCTCCATTCGCATAGTAACAGATTCCTTCGCCTTGAGGAAGTCCATTCTTAAATGCTCCTTCGAAGTAGGACCCATCTCTGTAAGTATATCGACCCTCACCGTTGCCACAATTCGCCTTATTGCAGTCCTTATAATACTTGGGCTTAGAAACATTACTTGGCTTTGAAGCTGATGGCGTAGTTGGTCTGGTAAATGTGCTCGACGCTACACTTGTTTCTCCTGATGTAGACATTCCCTGCATTTGACCATTTACCCAGCTTACCATCTTCCTGCTACCATTGGAATACTCAACAAATCCTTTTCCTTCCAATCGATCTTCCACCCAAGTTCCATCATAGACATCTCCATTTGCCAGCTTAAGTCTTCCCTTCCCATCGCGATTGTTCATCTTGAAATTGCCCGAATAGATAGATCCGTCCAGAAACTTCATGACTCCCCTTCCATGCCTTCGTTGATTTGCCCATTCTCCTTTATAGATGCGTCCGTCGCTAAAATACAAGGTCCCTGATCGGTAGATCATTCCATTGCGAAATTCTCCACTAAATTTGGAGCCACTCTTAAAAATATAAGTTCCCGAACCGTTACTACAATTACCTTTGACACATTGACCCGAAACAAAAGACGCGCAGAAAACCAGCACTGCTGAAAAAAAATACACTCTGTTCATCGAAAAGATTTAAGCTGTTAAATAGAGTGTAAAATGTGCTTGATATGGTTCTAGATTTGATACAACTATGAAACTTAAATGCATCCCTATATATTGCCAGGAGGTCAGTTTTAATTTTATTTAACACGGGCATGGAAACTTCAAAAAACGATATTAAAAATCAGCAATCAAGCTCATTCTTCAGAAAATGTAAAGAAACTAAAAGCTCTCAAAGCATTGTAAATAGGAAGTTATAGAGCTATGTTAAGTAAATTTTAATAAAATTTTAAGAAATAATTAAGACTTAGGCAGCACAATACTTTTCAATCCGTTTTGTAACTGTTGCGAAAGAAACATGAGAGGGCAGTTCTTCGGAACTCTCACTATTAAACTCAAAGCGAAGAGCTGCCTTTTACTTTTTCAACAAGTCATCTAAGTCAAGATTTTCCTCTATTAATTGAATTGCTCGTTTCACCTTCCAAGGGGTGTTTCTATTGATCTTCACTTCTATCCTACTGATTTTCAAGACCGAACCATAGGTATCAAGCATCGTCCTAACCAAGGGTATCTTGTGCTTATTCACGTACTCGTAGGCCTCTTCGTTGATTTCCTCCTTGCCTGTCGCCACTATTCCTGCAAGAGGAGTCTCACCATTTTCGTCAGCCGGGCTTAAGTAGGTGATTTTTCTAATAGCATTGTGCATATTTTCAGCACCTACTACCAGGAGCAAACTCTTTGAATCCTTTAGTTCCTCATACCCAACAAGGGAACCAGCGATGATATCCTCAACCTCATTGTTTAGGCTTTCAGCGTGCGCTAATACTGTTCCATTGACAGCTATGCAAATCGTCTTCATAATCGGATGGGCAAGGTGCTTGTCATAGGGAAGTATTCCGAGCAATTTCAATTCGTTGCTTTCAAACCACTTACTGAGATAACTTTCGATTTTCGGAATCTTGTCCGGCCGAACTTTGTTCACGATAACACCAAGAACCGGCACATTCTCTTCTCGAAATAGGGCAAGACACATATTGAGTTTGTCGATCGTGGATCCAATTCCACCAGGAATCACCATGATCACAGGTGCATCTACCAGCTTCGCGACCTTGGCATTCGAAACACCAGCAATGGATCCCACTCCAGGGTGGCCTGTTCCTTCGTAGATCACCAATTCATGGTTTTCCTCCAGCTCCTTACGTGCCTCTTTCAGGTCTTCGATGATCTTCTCCTTTAAGTGCGGTTCGTCGATAATTCTTTCAGTTGCTCCCTTACCCAAGATGATTGGGCTATGAATTTCTGGGACCATATTGAATTTGATTAGGTCAGCAAAAAGAATGGTATCCTTGTCAACTCTCAATTTCTCGATGTCAAGAAATTTTTGCCCGACAGGTTTGCAATATCCAACATTGAGTCCCTTCTTAAGAAAACTGGCTACTAGTCCAAGGGTGGTGGTGGTCTTGCCTACATGCTGGCCGGAGGCGGCTACATAGATGCTTTTATACTTCATATCTATTCAATTAATGGTTCAGAAATGTAGCAAGAAATTCCTTAAAAAAGCTGGTGAATTAGTAGATAACAGAAAATAGAATGAAAAGAAGAACAAGCAATGGCACACATTGTACTTCACGAAACTACCCTAGAAGGCTTCAGAATCAAGAATCGATTCCTTGCATAGCATCTTCACTATGAAGAAAGGCTAGCTAATTAGCCGAAAACTTAAAAACTGCGTCAAGCTTTTTGCACAGAGACAATGGTTTTGACTCCGTCGTTCAGTTCCTCCGCTTCTCCCGCTTGTGCATCACTCTGAACAATGGCATCAGCTAGCGTTTCATCTTTGATGTACTTACCATGTGTGGCGACCACCCTTCCTATGACTTCCTCACTCCCCAGAGTGATGGCAATGCGGTCTGTTATATTAAGATCGATAGCCTTTCTCTGATTCTGAACCCTATTGACAATTTCTCTCGCAAGTCCTTCAAGCTGAAGCTCTTCAGTGACTGTTACATCTAGAGCAACTGTCAAGTCCCTATCATTTGCAACTTGCCATCCAGGTATGTCTTCAGATACAATTTCGAAGTCCTCAAGGCTAAGGTCATACTTCTCATCACCGATTACTAGGTCGTAGTGATTGCTTGCTTCAATTGCCGCAATGTCTTCCTGGCCAAGAGCATTGATGATCGCACTGCCTGCCTTCATATTCTTACCTAGAATTCTACCAAGCGTTTTGAAGTTTGGCTTAATTTTCTTCTTGATCACGCCATCTGTATCGGTGATGTATTCGATCTCCTTGACATTCACTTCAGCTAATATTAAATCCTTTACCGCATCTACCTGCGCTTGGAATCCACTGTCCAAGACAGGAAGCAATATCTTTTGTAAGGGTTGACGAACCCTCAATCTATCTTTCTTCCTAAGTGACAGTACAAGGGAAGAAATTCTTTGGGCATAGTCCATTCGCTCTTCAAGAGACTGATCGATCAATTCTGCAGAAGCTCTCGGAAAGTCTGCAAGATGGACGGATGGATGTCCTTCTAAACCACTCACCTCATTCAAGTTTTTGTACAGCCAATCTGCAAAGAAGGGCGAAATCGGAGCCATCAATTTGGCAACTGAAACCAAACATTCATAGAGTGTCTGGTAGGCAGCAATCTTATCCACTTCATACTCTCCCTTCCAGTACCTCCTTCTACATAGACGACCAAACCAGTTGCTTAGGTGGTCTTCCACAAATTCCTGGACCGCCCTACCGGCCTTAGTCGGCTCATAGTCAGCAAATGATTCTTCGACGTACTTAATAGTTGAATTCAATTTAGAAATGACCCAACGGTCTATTTCAGTTCTATCAGCCATTGGAATGGAATCCTCCTTGTAAGAAAACCCATCGATATTGGCATAAAGACCGAAGAAGGAATAGGTATTGTAAAGGGTTCCAAAGAACTTCCGTTTGATTTCCTCGATACCTGCAATGTCAAATTTCAGGTTATCCCACGGGTTGGCATTGGTCATCATATACCACCTCGGAGCATCGGCGCCGTGCTTGGCGATGGTTTCAAAGGGATCAACCGAATTCCCTAGACGTTTCGACATTTTTTGTCCATTCTTGTCTAGCACAAGACCTGTAGAAACAACATTTTTAAATGCATAACTATCCTGCGTCATGGTTCCTATGGCATGCAAAGAATAAAACCATCCTCGCGTCTGATCTACTCCTTCAGAAATGAAATCAGCTGGGAAGTTCTTGGCAAACTTCTCTTTGTTTTCGAAGGGATAATGCCATTGGGCATAAGGCATGGAACCGCTATCAAACCACACGTCTATTAGGTCAGACTCTCGCTTCATTGCCTCACCATCTTCACTTACGAGGACAAACTTATCGATGTATGGCTTATGCAGGTCTGTTGGCACATCTTGACTTAGACCAAGCTTTTCATTAGCCAGTGCAATTTCAGCCTCCAACTCATCCATGGAACCAATCACTTTCATTTTTTCGCCATCATCAGTCCTCCATATTGGTAAAGGAATCCCCCAGAATCTCGATCTTGATAAGTTCCAATCTTGTAGATTTTCAAGCCAACCTTGGAATCTTCCTGTACCTGTATGAGAAGGCTTCCAATTGATCTGCTTGTTTAGTTCTGCCATTCTATCCTTCTTCGCTGAAGCCTTCACAAACCAAGAATCCAAGGGATAATATAGGACCGGCTTGTCCGTCCTCCAGCAATGTGGGTAGTTGTGTTCGTATCTTGTGACATTGAAGGCCTTGTTTTCCTTTTTCAAGTGAATCGAGATATCAATGTCCACATTCACGTAGTCTTCCTCGTCTCTGTAATTCTTAACGAACCTGTTTGAAAATGGACCGACAGAATCGATGAATTTACCTTGCTTATCCACTAGCGTTAATGCCCCAATACCGTTATTAATTGCGACCCTTCTATCATCAGCTCCAAATGAAGGAGCAGTGTGAACAATCCCTGTGCCATCCTCAGTAGTCACAAAGTCTCCAAGGATCACCTTGAATGCATCCTTAGCACCATGAAGTTCCTCGATTTCGTTACCAAAATCTAATAATTGTTCATACCTAATTCCATCTAGTTCGCTTCCCTTGAAAGAAGCAGACTGTTCGATGATCTCTGGCTTTTTCTTTCCTTCGAACCACTTAGGCACAAGGTCCTTAGCCATGATAACACTAACGGGCAATTCAGTATAAGGACTAAGGCACTTAATTTTCACGTAGTCGATCTTCGGCCCTACTGTCAATGCGGTATTAGAAGGAAGGGTCCAAGGTGTAGTAGTCCAAGCAATGATTCTCACGTCTTCATCTTGTGACTCGAAGAGGCTTGCAGCACTTTGAACATCGCTACTGCCGAAGTATCCTTGACATTTTTGTAACAACCAGGCAGATTGAGCTCGTGGGTACTTAGACCAGTTCCCGCTGCGGGGGAATAAGGCTGAACTGTGTATCCTTTATAGAGCAGGTCTTTTTCGTGTAATTGGGTCAATATATTCCATACCGATTCGATGTACTCATTCTCAAAGGTGATATAAGGATTGTCAAGGTCGACCCAATAGCCCATTTTCACCGTTAGATCATCCCATAAATCCTTAAACTGCATTACTGTTTCTCGACATAATCGATTGTATTCCTCCACGCTGATCTTACTTCCAATATCCACTTTTGTGATACCGAGATTGCTCTCTACCTTCAATTCCACTGGTAATCCATGTGTATCCCAACCACCTTTACGATTCACACGCTTTCCCTTCATCGTTTGGAAGCGACAGAAAAGATCCTTGACCGTTCGGGCCATTACATGGTGAATTCCTGGCTTACCGTTGGCAGAAGGTGGGCCTTCATAA
>CAZMYK010000213.1:0-1265 GCA_964570435.1 uncultured Saprospiraceae bacterium
TTTGGAGACTATGGGATTAACCGAGTTAATATGTATAATCTGAACTATGAGGGGCAAATCGTTTGGTACTCTGAAAAAAATCCTGAGACAGGCTTGGCTTACGCAGGTGTGATCGATCAAGACTCTAACCTACTGGACACCTTTTCATTTCTTGCCCTGCCAGAAGAAAGAATAAATCACAATTCTATCTCGGTGGATGAAAATAATTCATTCTACATTGTGACATCGCATCGCCTCATTCAATTTGTCTGGGATGGTTCAGAATTAGGCATTGGATGGCAGGCAGAATATGACTTTGTAAATGATGGTCCAACTGGAAAGTTTGCCTATGGAAGTGGAACCACACCGACATTGATGGGTTGGGGTCAGGGGCAAGATCAGTTGGTCGTTGTTGCAGATGGGCATAAGAACAACAACCTTGTTGCCTTCTGGAGGGAATTGCCTCCAGGATGGGCTGCCCTGCCTGGGAAGCCCTTGCATTTTGCTGATGCGATTGAGATACCTGAAGCTGAATCTTTTAGTAATTTGTTTCAATCCATTGAAAACTCACCGACTGCCTATGGCTATGAAATTGCAATCGCCCAATTTAATGGTTTCCTGGGCTACGATTGCGACAATCTTAAGGGCGTCCAAAAATTTGAATGGGATACTGAGAATGACCAGTTTAACCTGAAGTGGACCAATGCTGATGTTAACATGAACGGCGTACTTGCCTACCCATCGGGAAGCAATCTAGTCTACGGAACGGGTAAGGAAGACGATTGTAATTACTATTACTATGGACTAGATTGGGAGACTGGAAATATCAACCTAAGATTGCAACTAGGGGCGGAAGAGAATTTTCCTGATGATCCGCTATATGATCAAGGGGTGAACCACATTATAGATGAAGATGGCAGTATCTATTATTCAGGATCTCGTTCATTAGTGAAATTGGAGCGACAAGGTAGTCCTTCAAGTTCTAATGAGGAGTTAGCATCTAAGGCCCTATTCTACCCCAACCCAACAAGTGGACAATTGCATTTCAAAGGAATCAACTTAGATGACTTTAAGATACAAGTATACGATGCGCAGGGTAGTAGCTATGCTAAAGGACATCTATTAGACTCAGGCACACTTGATATTTCGAACTTACCCAATGGGCTTTACCTGATTACTTTAAGAAACGACAGGGAGACAATCTTTCGCAAAATTATCAAAAGTAATTTCTAGATACCTATTGATAAACGTCTACGAGTAGACAAGATAGGAGCAACTCAATTTGC
>CAZMYK010000213.1:1275-6778 GCA_964570435.1 uncultured Saprospiraceae bacterium
TATCCTACCATATACTTATCCTTTTCTAGTGCAATAAGTCATCTCTAGTGTGCTACCTCCATTCACTTTGTCATGCTAGCTTCCTAAACAATATAGGAGGTCTTGGTAGAGAAAACATTTGTGTTCGTGGAAAAAATGGTCCAATTTGCAATTAAACTTGCTTGCTATTCGTCTAAGAAAAAAAAAGCTATGAGACCAATACTCTATTCCATTTTACTGTCTTTGACACTGGGAGCTTGCCAAGAATTAGATCCAATGACAGTAGATCCCAATTTCGAGCTATTCACAAGATCGAATGATCCTGTCTTTGAAAGTCCTTTAGATTTGGCAGCTGATCCATCGATCATTAGGTCTGGGGATTCCCTTTTAATGTACTATTCAGCTGAAAATTTCACCATAGGTGTCGCCGTATCAGTAGACAATGGCGCAACCTGGTCCATTCCAGGAGGTGGGCAGGTAGACTACCCTGCCCTAAGAGGAAGTACAGGAGGTTGGGATCAAACTTTGGAAACCATTGACGTTTTGAAGGTAGAGGATGAATATTGGATGTATTATACAGGCTACGTAGAGGGTGGCGATGATAATGGTGGCACAATTGCTAACTATGAGATTGGGCTGGCGATATCCACCAATGGGCTGGACTTCGTCAGACATCCACAAAGTATAGACGGAGCTATTCTAGGAAGAGATGTTTCTAACAATAATACAGACGACAGACACGCTATGACGAGCCCAGGAGTAGTCTTTGACAATGGCTCATTCTATATGATCTACGCTGGATGGAATGTCCACAACGGATGGACAGGACCGAATGCCGGGATAAGACTTATAGGTGCAACGTCAAGTGATGGAATCAATTGGACAAAAATAAGTAAGCCGATCATTGCCCCTGCAGAAGTGACCTATAGCCCGGATATAAATGAGGCATCACTGATCAAGGCAGATGACTATTGGTACATCCCTTTTTCTACGGGCAGTTCAATTGGGATCGCTCGTTCTAAGACCTTTGAAGGACCATATAGTATCTACCCTGCTGCCATAGTTAATCCTGAATTCTCGTGGGATGGCGAGGTCACAGCACCTGATGGGATCATCGAAGATGGTGAAATGAAGCTTTGGTATCACGGAGTTTCCGCTCCTAACTACTGGCCTTGGGTTATCGGTTATTCCAGTGCAGAGTATCCTTTGGACTGGTAGTCAGTTGCAAAAATCAGTAGGTAAATAGGGGGATTTTGGAATACGGAATCTCTCCTATATATTTTGCTCTTTCTGGCCTTAAAAGGCAATTTCAAGCGGCTCTTCTTAGGAAGATGTTCTTAAAGAATATAGAGATCCCTTTAAGAAATTAGCCTCAATGCCTCCCTCCTACTCAAAGTGCTCAAAGTTTTTCGCTCACAAAAATCCAAGACATAGTCAGCATCAATACGAGAATATTCCCGAAGCATCCAACCGATTGCCTTATTTAAAAAGAACTCACTCGTCCCATTTGCCTTATCCAGAGTTATTTCCATTAGGTCCAAGTCCACCTTGTCCTTGTACTTAAGCTGATGCAAAATCGCAGTCCTCCTCAACCATAAATTATCGCTATCTGCCCACCGATTGACCCAAGTAGACTTGGACACAGGATCTTTCTTTAGCGTTTGACCTATTGGGTGCACAGCGAGACCATCTACGGTATCCCACCAGGACTTGTTCAGCAGCAAACTTTCTAGCATAGGCATGTCATCGACTGTGAGATCTTTGATCTGTCTTCTAAGTAGGTCCATGGCAACGTATTGCATTTCCCTGTACTTGGATTCCCATGCCTGCTTAGTAAAACTTAGTAAATCACTCTTGGACAATCGAAAACCCGCAAAAACGTCTTTAATTGCTACCTTACGAGCGGGTGCTGTGAGCCCCATGTAATCGAACTGGTCCTTCATATAGGCCTTCATCTTATTCACCCTTGAGGCATCTCCATAAGCAATAAAGTGATTTTCAAGGCTTTCGAATTCAGATCTCGTCATCCATTTCTTATTATTACCTTTGTTAAAGATATTCATATATTTAATCATCCTAGAACAAATCGAAAACGATAACTATGACTACTGAACTTTTTATTCGATACATCCACTTTATTTCAATTATCACGGTGGCTGGTGCCTTGGTTTCAGAACACATGCTTCTCGCCAAAGAACTACCAAGAAGTGTGATCAAGAAATTATCTATCATAGATACGATTTATGGAATCGCGGCTTTACTAATTGTCGGGACAGGACTAGCGATGTGGTTTGCTGTGGGAAAGGGTGCTGACTTCTACACTTCCAATCCAGTGATGCATATCAAATTTACCCTCTTCGTCATTCTGGGAGTACTATCATTATGGCCTACGATTTTCTTTATCAAGAATAGGAAGGGTGATCAAACAGAAATAGTCGACATTCCCAAGAGAATTTTCATGTTCCTTAGAATTGAAATCCTCATCCTGTTTATCATGCCTTTACTAGCTACTTTAATTGCAAAAGGTATATCATTCTAAATGATTAATACTCCCCTAGCCGAGCGGATGCGGCCAAAATCCTTAGAAGGATATATTGGTCAGGAACACTTAGTTGGTCGAGGAGGAGTCCTGCGGAAGTCCGTTGCTTCTGGTCGAATCCCTTCTATGATTCTCTGGGGACCGCCAGGCACAGGGAAAACGACCCTAGCTCAAATCATTGCATCGTCTTTAGAAAGACCCTTCCACGTCCTAAGTGCAATTAATTCAGGAGTAAAAGACATTAGAGAAACTATCACAAAAGCCAAGAAACAACAATTTTTTGGTAGCCCTAATCCCATCCTATTTATCGATGAAATACATCGATTTTCCAAGTCACAACAGGACTCTTTGCTCAATGCAGTCGAAAAAGGCATCGTCACCTTGATTGGTGCCACGACTGAGAATCCGTCGTTCGAAGTGATACCTGCCCTCATTAGTAGGTCCCAAGTCTACATTTTGGAACAACTAACACCAGACAACCTAAAAGAAATTCTTAATCAAGCCATTGTCAAAGATGAGTTTCTTAAAGACCGAAAGATCCAGATTAAGTCTTATCAAGCCCTAATGAAGATCTCTGGCGGCGATGCAAGGAAGCTATTGAACGCCTTAGAGATTTCCATTGACCAGTTCACAAAAGATGAAGAAGTCATCATCACTGACGAAATTGTTAGAAGTGCGGTTCAAAACAACTTGAGCAGGTATGATAAGGGTGGAGAACAGCATTATGATATCGTTTCGGCATTTATCAAGTCAATAAGGGGAAGCGATCCAAACGCTACCGTCTACTACCTTGCTAGGATGATTGAGGGTGGAGAGGATATCAAATTCATCTGCCGTAGGATGATGATCTCGGCCAGCGAAGACATTGGCCTAGGTAATCCTAATGCCTTACTTATAGCGACTTCATGTTTCCAAGCTGTGCAAGCTGTTGGACTTCCTGAGGCAAGAATCATCATGAGCCAAACTGCAATCTACCTTGCTTCATCCCCAAAAAGCAATGCGACTTATGACGCCATAGGACTAGCGCAAAAGGAAGTTCGTGAAAGTGGTGACCTACCTGTGCCGCTTTCACTTAGGAATGCACCAACCAAGCTTATGAAGTCAATCGGCTACGGCGCGGACTATAAGTATGCCCATTCGTACGAAAATAATTTCGTAGCTGCAGACTACCTTCCGGAGGGAATTCAAGACCCAAACTTCTATAAACCAGGAGATAACGCCTCAGAGCGAAAGATCGCTGAGCGCTTAAAAACGCTGTGGAAGAATAAATATGAATTCTAGTAAAACTAAGTACTAGTATATGCCGTTTATCTTGTTACATTTGTCAACATAAACTCGTATATGTCAAACTTAGTTTTAGAGGATCTGCAAATGATCACAGATAGTGCCAAAGAGTTCGCTGAGCAGAACATACTTCCTCATGTCATGGAATGGGATGAGGCTCAATACTTTCCTAAGGACTTAATGCATAAGGCTGGTGAATTTGGTTTTCTTGGTGTTTTCGTTCCGGAGGAATATGGAGGTGCTGGGTTAGGATACAACGAGTATGTCAATATTATTGTAGAAATTTCCAAGAAGTGTAGTTCCATCGGTTTGTCCGTTGCTGCTCACAATTCCTTATGCACGGGTCATATATACTACTACGGAGGAGAGGCTCTTAAGCAGAAGTACTTACCAGACCTTGCGACAGGAAGAGCGATCGGTGCATGGGGCCTGACTGAAGCGAATACAGGATCTGATGCAATGAGGATGAAGACTGTGGCTGTTAAGGATGGCGACCACTACGTGATCAATGGTGCTAAGAATTGGATTACACATGGAATTTCGGGTGATGTAGCAGTGGTTCTGGCAAGGACTGGTGAACTTCTAGACAGCAATGGCATCACTGCCTTTGTGGTAGAAAGAGGCACACCTGGATTTATGGCTGGAAAGAAGGAGAATAAGTTGGGTATGAGGGCATCTGAGACAGCAGAGATGGTTTTTGAAAATTGTAGAGTTCATGAATCCCAAGTTATTGGAGAACTAGGTCAAGGCTTTAAGCAAGCCATGGGAGTTTTGGATGGAGGTCGAATAAGCATAGCTGCTCTTTCTTTAGGTATTGCAAAGGGTGCTTATGAGGCTGCTGTTGCCTATAGTCAGGAACGTGAACAATTTGGCAAACCGATTTCTAAGTTTCAAGCCATTTCATTCAAGCTTGCCGATATGGCTACAAAGATTCAAGCTGCTGAACTTATGATTAGGCAAGCCGCTGAACTTAAGGACGCAAAGGAACCCGTGACAAAGATCTCCGCGATGGCAAAGTACTACGCTTCCGAGATTTGTGTGGAAATTGCCACAGATGCTGTCCAAATCTTTGGAGGATATGGTTACACTAAAGACTTTCCAGTAGAAAAATTTTACAGAGATTCTAAACTTTGTACTATTGGTGAAGGAACTAGTGAGATTCAGAAGCTTGTGATATCTCGTGAAATACTACGGGGTAATCTCTAATCTAAGAGCTAGAATTTCAGGTAGAAGTCCTTTGTTAATGCCACGTATTCATCACTGAACTCTTCTGGAGTCTTCCTGATTGTCATATCATCGATCAAACAATCAGTCCTCACCTTTTTAAAGTTGATCAACAATCTTTCGATCCCCTTACCTGGAAACGATCTTACCTCAGTAATTCGGCTTGCATACAAGCGATATTGGTCAGCCAACTCCACAAATCTTAAACCCTCTATGTGGGGCAGGACGACAGAAAAATCACCATCGGAAGACATTAGTGAAAAGGCCGCTCGCAGCAAATCCGCATGAGGAAGCTTCGTAGTATGGCGCACATCCGTTTTCATTTGAGTAGACGACAAGGTACCTCCGCTAAAGAAGGGAGGATTAGAAACAATTAAGTCGAACTTATCTTTGCTTTCCCGAGCAAAATCTTGTATTGACGTGTCCACAGCCTGTAAGGATTCACTCCACGGACAGGCCTCCATATTTGTCTTGGCT
>CAZMYK010000214.1:0-6771 GCA_964570435.1 uncultured Saprospiraceae bacterium
ATTTCTACTAGCGAGATTCACCAGGCTTGCCAAATAATACTGCAAGCCATGGACTATGCGCAGCAGAAGTACGAAAAGTAAGTTGAATTCCCTTATCTTTAGGGTACACTTTGTATGTTGCAGCATCTAAGGTGTATCATTTATCAATCGAAAAAAACTAATCTTGACTGATCTTCCAATAAAAAAATTGCTTGTTGCCAATCGAGGTGAAATTGCAATCCGTGTCTTCAGAGCCGCTTCTGAAATCAACATTCGTACTGTTGCCTTGTACACCTATGAAGATAGATATTCCCTCCATAGATATAAGGCGGACGAAGCCTATCAAATTGGAGCAGATAGCGACCCATTAAAACCCTACCTGGATATTGATTCAATTATTAGCCTAGCAAAGGAACATGGTGTTGATGCCATTCATCCAGGATATGGTTTCCTCTCTGAGAACGAATCATTTGCCCAGGCCTGCATCGATGCAGGAATCAAATGGATCGGTCCCAAGCCAAATGTAATGGCAGCCTTGGGAGATAAGATTTCAGCCAAGCGAGTAGCAGCCAATGCTGGAGTACCGATCGTGCCAGCAAGTGAAGGTGAAATTACTGAAGTTGAAGAACTCAAGCGCGTAGCAAAGGAAATTGGTTACCCAGTCATGGTTAAAGCTGCCTATGGTGGAGGAGGAAGAGGAATGAGGGTGGTACATGATGAAAAAGACATTGCTAAGGCCTTTCTAGAGGCAAGTGGGGAAGCCAAGACTGCTTTTGGCAATGCTTCAGTATTTGTAGAAAAGTACATTGCAGACCCTAAGCACATAGAAGTTCAGTTACTAGGAGACGAACATGGCAACCTTGTCCACCTATTCGAACGCGATTGCTCTATCCAAAGAAGGTTTCAAAAGGTCGTGGAAATAGCGCCTGCAACCTCCCTGAAGCAATCTACTAGGGAGGATCTTTACAGACATGCTTTAGCGATTGGAAACGAACTAGGCTACCAAAATGCTGGAACTGTAGAGTTTCTGCTTGACTCAGATGAAAACATCTACTTTATCGAAGTAAACACTCGAATTCAAGTAGAACACACCATCACAGAAGTCATCACAGGAGAAGATATTGTTAGGAACCAAATCCTAATAGCGGCAGGATATAAACTCTCCCACCCTAAGATTGGTTTGGCTTCGCAAGAGGACATCAATTACCGAGGTGTGGCCATCCAGTGTCGGATTACTACAGAGGATCCTTCTCAGAATTTCAAACCTGACTATGGCCGCCTTGTTGCTTACAGGAGTGCAAGTGGCTTTGGAATTAGATTGGATGCTGGAAATGCCTATGCAGGTGCAACCATTTCTCCATTTTTCGACAGTATGCTTGTAAAAGTGACGGCCTCTGGGAATTCACTTGATGATGCAGCTGCACGACTTCACAGGGCATTGAGAGAATTCAGGATTAGAGGTGTGAAGTCCAATATTTCCTTTTTGCTTAATATTCTTAGAGACAAGGGATTCCGTTCTGGCCTTACAACCGTTCACTACATTGCAAACCACCCTGAACTACTAACACCTCCTAATTGGAAGGACAGAGGAACGAAGTTGATTAGATATATTGGTGAGGTAAATGTCAATGGCAATCCAGATGTCAAGAAAAAGGTGGACCAGAAGTCTTTCACAAAGATCAACTTACCCAAGTCTATCAATAACGAATACAAACCAGGAACAAAGCAATTGCTCACTGAATTGGGACCAGAAAGATTTTCGGAATGGTTAAAGGAGAGAGAGGAGATCTTGTTTACAGATACGACCTTTCGCGATGCCCACCAGTCTCTCTTGGCTACTAGGATCAGAACAAAAGACATGCTCAATGTAGCATCTCAATTTGCAATGGACCACGGACACGAACTGTTTTCGATGGAAGTATGGGGGGGAGCAACCTTCGATGTCTCAATGAGATTTTTGAAAGAAAGTCCATGGGACCGTTTGCGATTGCTTAGGGAGGCCATTCCAAACACCTTGTTGCAGATGCTTCTACGAGGTTCAAATGCTGTCGGGTATAAGGCCTATCCTGACAACCTCATCGAAGAATTTATTGAAAAGTCAGGAGAAACAGGAATCGATGTCTTTAGGATCTTCGATTCTATGAATTGGATGGAGGCGATGAAGACCAGTATTCATGCAGTTCGAGAGAGAACACAGTCTCTTGCCGAAGTTTGTATTTGCTACTCAGGAGATGTCTTGAAATCAGGAGGAAAGTACGACATTGGCTACTACACAGATATGGTGAAACAGGTAGAAGATAGTGGGGCACATATCATAGCGATCAAGGACATGGCCGGCCTACTTAAGCCATTGGCAGCAGAATACCTGATCTCGGAACTAAAAAACCACACCAACCTGCCCATCCACCTACACACACATGACACCTCATCCATCCAGTCTGCTACCTACATGAAGGCCATTGATGCCGGTGTAGATGTTGTGGATGTTGCTCTTAGTGCACTTTCAGGATTGACTTCGCAACCGAATTTTAATTCCGTGGTGGCAATGCTAGAAGGACACAAAAGATCCGCTAGCATAGATCTTAGGAACTTGAATCGATATTCAAATTACTGGGAAGAGGTTAGAAAATACTACTATCCCTTCGAAACTGAACTCAAGGCAGGCACAGCCGAGGTCTACGATCATGAGATTCCTGGAGGTCAGTACTCTAATCTTAGACCCCAAGCACGGTCAATGGGATTAGAAGATCAATTCGACACCATCAAGAAAAATTATGAAGCCGTGAACAAAATGATGGGAGGAATGATCAAGGTGACTCCATCTTCAAAGGTTGTGGGTGACATGGCCATGTTTATGACTGCAAACAAGCTTAAGATAGAAGACCTCACAAAGAAGGGAGATTCGATGGCCTTTCCAGATTCAATGATATCTATGATGAAGGGTGAGTTGGGACAACGAGCAGAGGGTTGGCCAGAGCAATTTCAGTCGGATGTCTTAAAGAATCAAAGTGCATTTTCAGACAAACCCAATGCCCACCTTGACCCCATAGATTTCGAAAAAGAATATCCTGAGTTCCAGGAGCGATTTCCAGAAAAATCCACATTCTTAGACTTCCTTAGCTATGCTCTTTACCCTAAGGTATTCGAAGACTACTACCGTCACATAGAAGATTTCGGCAATACAGAAATGCTACCCACACCATGCTTCTTCTACGGTCTGGAACCAAATGATGAGATCAATGTAGCTATTTCTAAGGGTAAGAACATCCTCATTGAGTACTTGAATACCAACCAAGCAAGTCCTGATGGAACTAGGCTTGTTATTTTTAGGATCAATGGTGCTATTAGATCTGTCTTGGTGAAAGATCATCAGGTAAAGAGCGAAGTTTCCATCCATCTTAAGGCCAACGGCGAGGGACAGATAGGTTCGCCACTCCAAGGAAGTCTTTCTAAAGTTTTAGTAGAAGATGGGCAGGAAGTGAAGAAAAATGACCCCCTATTTGTAATAGAAGCTATGAAGATGGAAAGTACGATCACAGCACCCTACGATGGGACAGTGAAGAAAGTTCATCTTGAAAGTAAGACCATGGTCCAACAAGATGACTTGGTAGTCGAATTAGAAGCCTAAGACTTAAGAGGAAAGGCATCGGAATCTCTTAGGTCCTTTTCCTCTAAAATCTTATATCTATCCGATTTCGGGAGCTGATCGATTATCTTAACTAGTGCCGGAGTTGGAACGGCCATCTTGCGTTTACGTAAATCAATGAAAGCCATAAGTGTATATGCAAGGAAGTGGTTCTTGCCAGAACTCCCATTAATTCGTTGTTCGAGTCGAATCATAGTCCTATCTGCTGAAGCACCTGCATTCGTCATCACTACCTCTATCTCCTCATTTGGACGAATTTCTTTAAAAAAATAGCTCTTTTCAGAAATGACAATTGGCCCCATCATCTCCTCCTTCATGTTCTTAAGTCCAAAACCGCTTTCCTCGAAGAAGCTCATCCTTGTGTCCGTGATGTACTTCACGTAGGCAGCAGATGTTAAATGCATATTCAAGTCGATTTCCGACCACCTCACTGCGTACTTCTTTGTAAATCCCATTATATTTCTTTTAAAAATTCGGTTAATACAACCTCCTTGGCAAGTTCTAATTTTTTCCTCAATCTATACCTGCTTATTTCCACACCCCTTACTGTGATATCTAATATAGGTGCAATATCCTTGGTGCTAAGGTCCATCTTCAATAAGGAGCATAACTTAATGTCCTTCTTTGTTAGTGAAGGATAGTTTAGTTTCAACTTAGCAATAAAGTCCGGATCTGGTTCGACTGAAGCGCTTGGAACAGGAGTAGCAGACTTTAGTTTCTTAGAAAGCTTCTTAATGGCTTTCTTGAGATCGGGATCAGCATTTTCTTTCTGCAATTTATTCAATTGGTAGGAAATATCATTTTCATTCAGTGCACTAATCAATTGTGCACTTAGGATCTCATTTTTTTCCTTAAGCACCTTATTCTCCTCATTGTTGGCAGAAAGATCGCCTTCTAAGACATTGATTCTCTTATTTTTTCTTTGCACTATCGACCTTACTAGGAGGAAAAGAAGCGCGAGAAAGAAAGCCAAGGCTGCGATAATATAATACTGATTTTCTACTTCCATAAACCATTCTTGACCAAGAACAATAGGAATAACAAGCGTATTACTCATCTCGTTCACTCCGTAGTGTGCTCTGACTTTTACATTATTCCTACCTCCTTGAAGATTTACATCTAGCTCATTTTTCTTTTCTGGTTTTGACCAGCCTTCATCGTTGATGTTATAGCTGTACCTAACAATGCTATCAAGGGTGGAAAGTGATGTTGAGAAAAAAAGCTTTGCAGACCTTGTTTTCTTTGTAAATGAGAATAACTCTTTCCTGTTTTTACCCAGCTTGAAGTAGGTTTCAATTATTTCCCCCTTCTTATTCATGTTTTCTAGGGAATACAAAGTTGTGGTGAATCCTACCTTTTCGACTTCTTCTTTCTTAACTTTTACATAGCCTTCTCTTCCTCCAAAGACAATGGGACCTCCTTCAATGGCTGCAATATATGGATCTTCGGAATTGACTAATCCGGCCAAACGAGGGAGACTAATCTTCTTGCTGCTTTTCTCGAGGCCCCTATCCGTAACTTTCAAGACCCCTGATTCCTGACTTGAAATATACCAGATGCTCTCATCGCTGTCTTGGAATAAATACAAGAGATTGCTAGATTCCCCAAAAAGCCTCGTAAAATTCTTGCTGACTTCGAATCGATCTAAGTTGCTATTAAATTCGTAAACTCCCAAGGAAGCACAAAGCATAGGCCTGCCGTTAATCAGAAATATTCCATTTAAGCGATTGCCCTTAGCTGATGGCAGATCATAAAACTTTGGATTAATTGTTTTCAGTTCCTGATCGTACTTCAGTCTTGCAACCTTGCCACTCTTTGTCCTTGCCCACAGCCTACCTTGCTCATCTTTTACAATCTGTACTACTGCTTCCTCAATTCCATAGAGGTGATTTAAAAACCGCCATCTTCCATATTTTGATTCATAGATATTTAGTCCCTCACCTGTGGCTTCTATTAAGACTCCTTCTTCCTCGTCTAGAAGCGTTTCCACCTCATTCGATGCATACCCTTCTGCAATCTTTCTTAGGTACCCGTTAGAATATATAGACAGTCCATTCTCATGAGAGATGATGCAGTCCTGTCCATCTTGGTGCAAGGCATTTATAGGGTCAGCAAGCAATCTTCGTGTATAGTAGTCTTCTGACCTAGCAGAAACTCTTGAAAAATATAGGCCCAGATTACTTCCTCTAAGAAAGTTCTGATTGTAATGAAGTATGCTTCTTCCCGCTCCCTCATCTTTATGGACGAGCTCGATTGCTGAATTTGATTCCAGCAAGGTGACATTGTCATTTCCTGCAAGCCAGACTCGTCCGCTCACGTCAGCAAAGATATCTTGAATCGAGAACTCTACTTCTTGCTCATCTCTTAGTACACCTTCGTGATCCAAGTGGTAAATTTTGCTCCCATCTGATAGAAAGATTCCCTCTTGATTGCTGATTGCTCTGGAAACGTCGATACTTCTGATCCACCTCCTTCCTTCCGCGGTCCAGGGGGCAAAGCTGTCGCCGTCATAGACTACTGCTGTCTTTTGATAAAGCAGTAGAAATGAGCCTTTGCCCAAATCAAGAACATCTAGGATAACTTCACCTGAATGTGCTTCACTTTCATTGATCTTTCGAAACCTACTTGCTGCATGGATATACAGTCCTTGATTTTCTCTTTGGATGATCAGCTCTCCACTTAACTTACCTGCATACACTACGTCCTCGTAATTGTAGTCCAGAATATCATCTTCTATTTTAAGTATCCTGCGATCCACATGCGCAAAGTTCCCAGAATTAACGCATACTAAGGCCTTGACCTTCGAAAAGGCTAACTGTTCACGTACTTCAGAGCTTAAGTCATTGATTGAATCATAAGTCATTTTCCCGAAAAACTGATCGTTTCCTACAAAAAGCTCCCCACTAGAACCTTGCTGAATAAGGGTGATCTTTTTCTGCCAATAACCATACTTTATCCACCTTCCTTCTTTTAACACAGATACTCCTGTCTCACTACCGCAAAGGAAATTGCCTTCTGTATCTTCAAAGATAGTGTAGTTGCTTCCTTGCTTACTAAAATGGTGGCTTGGGTAGATACTTGCAGCACAGCAAGAGAGGGCAAAAAAGAATAGAAATGAGAAACTGGTATGCTTCACTTTCAATGAT
>CAZMYK010000215.1:0-6771 GCA_964570435.1 uncultured Saprospiraceae bacterium
GTTTCCGTTACCAAGTGAATGATATCAATTAACCTTTTGAAGCTTTCGCAGCTTATAGTAATTAGCGAAGTTAAACACTGCAAGGGATAGCCAAACCAGGCTAACGATCCATATGTTGATAGGAAAACCAAAGATAGAATGTGATTCTGACTCAGTTAGGTAGCCAATAAATACAATGCTTGAAAGTATCGCAGCGACTAGGCAGATGTTTTTCTTATTCATTTTCTAGATTTTTGTTGTTGGCTGGTGTTCGATTCTGAAATTGCAAGAATTCGCGATAAAGCACATTTTGTTGGCTTCTTCGTGGAGTTCATTTGCCTTGTTGATCATTTGGCTATCAGTGACTTTGACTTTCGGATTCAAAATGACCTTGGTAAATCTGCCGCTCCCATCCATCGACTCCTCCATGAATCCTTCTGCCTGGTCCAAGTACTCTGTCACCGTTATATTATGAACCGAGCATAAGTGTAGGAACCAAAGCATATGGCATGCTGTGATCGATGAAAGGAAGAGATCTTCAGGGTTGTATCTTGTCTTGTCACCTCGGAAAGCGGGATCGGAAGAAGCTAATATCTCCTCGTATTTACCTTCTGAACTAATGCTGTGGCTTCTACTGTAGGACTTGTAGTCTTGGGTTCCAAGTCCTTGGTTCCCTGTCCAAGTGACCATAACCTGATAATGATGATTTTTCATATTGCTATACCTTCCATTTATTGATAATTCTTTCTCCAAATGACTTTTGTTCAAGGTTTGATTCTATTGTCTCTAAGTGTTGAATTATTGCAATGTCTTCATCAAGGATTTCAAAAATTACCTCTCTTCCTACTTGCCATATTTCGTGAATTTCAGGTAAGGCAGTATGCGCTTTTTCAGTCAACTTGAAAATGGTTTTTCGCTTATCTGCCTTGTCTTTTGAGCTCAAGAGGTAGCCATTCGCTATCATCTTCTTAGTCATCGTAAAAACCGATTGATGCGTAAATCCTAAACTACTTGCAATTTCCATTACTGAAACGTCAGGCGTTTCTTCCACAATTTTCAGAACTAAGTACCAATTGGGTTCTACGTCAATGCCAAGGGTCTTATACATTAACCTAGCACTGTGACTCATCTTGTCGCTAATCCGTTTCAGCCTTGTTGCCAAGGCTATGTAGCCCATCTTTCTAACTAAGTCGTTCTGCATACTTGACCATTTAAGAACAAACGTAGAAATTAAAACGCAGTTAACTGCGTTTTTACATAAAATTAATAAATTCATTCCTTTCTTGCTATGTAACGAACACCCCAACACCGACCGACCCAACAGTGAGCGCAGAGAACGCCCCAAAAAGGAACGAAGTGACTGCCCCAAAAATGAGCGTAGCGAATGCCCTAAAAGTGAGTGTAACGAACGCCCCAAAAAGGAAGCGCAGCGACCGACCCAAAAGTGAGCGCAGCGAATGCCCTAAAGCTCCCTAGCCTTCCTAAAAGATGAGATTGCAGTACCAAAACTAAGCGTATGAACACTCCCATGGAGGTGGTAAGAATTAAACCCGTAGTCTACCCTCCATTTCTTAGCCTTAATGCCAAGCCCCCCGCTGAAGCCAGCAAAACTGATGAAATTAGATAGACCTAGTTCTCTTCGACGAAAGTGATTGTACCCAAACCTTAGTCTCACCGGCCCTCCCTTGCCAATCATAAATTCACCATTCACGACCATGTGCCGGAACAAATTATCCAAGCCTTCAGCAAAATTATTCGTAAAGAGGCGGTTGTCCTCCAGATTAGGGTCGTCGTAAGTAATATTCCACCTGTGTAAGTGGTGCGCAATTAAGGAAAACCTTAGAGGCAGGTGGGCAAGTTGCTTGCTAACACCAGCAACGACATCGAATGGCAAAGGCTCCCTGGTTCCAGCGTAAGATGAAAACTGGCTCCCGATATTTCGGATGACAAATCCAGCAGAGAATTTCTTTTCATCCCTATGGTACACACCTCCTAAATCCATTGCTACACCAGCAGAGCGGTATGACTCAAAGGTGGAAAACACAAATTTAAGGTTTGTACCTAGAGAGTAATTTTCATTCAGAGCCTTTGCTGCTCCTAAAACCAAGGCTTGCTCTCCAGCCTTGAATTCTCCTGAAATTTGTCCAAATTCATCAGCCAAGTCGAAATTTCCGTAATTAATATATTGAAATCCTCCATGGACAGTTATGTTATGCTTCTCTATGAAGTGGGCATAGTTAAAGTAGCCATTTGTTATATCTGTAAAGTGGAAGGTCTGATTAAAATTAATGTGGGTATGGCTTTGGCTATTCAAAGAGGCAGGATTAAGAAGGGCTGCAACAGCGTCATCATCATAAGCACTTACCACGTAGTCTCCTAAGGCAGAAATCCTCGCAGATGGAGCAAGATTAAGAAACTCATACACACTACGACCACCTACTTGCGCTGAAGTAGCATAGGAAATCAAGACAAGAAGTAGTGTTGTAAGCTTAGTCCTCATATTGCAGTACTAACGCTTTTTCTCCTTCTTCTGGGGTCCATATAGTCTGGCATATGTATTCACCTTGGTATTTTCCACATTCCATTTTCTTAATTAGTTCACCTTCTTCATTGTAACTATTGATCGATCCATACTCATTGTCCCCATCCTTATATTGACCTTCCCACTTAACTTGACCATTCTTATAGTACTCTTTGAAGGGGCCATTCTCCTCATTGTTTACAAAGGTGACCTCTTCCATAATTTCGCCAGAATCAAAGTAGCGCCTCACCATGCCTTCCATGCTCCCATCTACATATTCAGCCACTAGGTTGGGCTTGCCGTTCTTATAAAAAGACTGGTAGCTTCCTACTATCTTGCCTGCCTTGTAATTTTCTAATATCTCCACACCACCATTGGAAAAGTAAATCTTACGCTCACCATCTAACTTGCCCTTCTTGTATTGGCTTTCCTCGAAAACATTCCCTTCCTCATCATAGGACGTGTAAGTTCCGAATCTAATTGAATCCTGGTTGAGGTAGTATTTCTCAACAACAAGTCCCTTATCGTTTTTAATTTCTACCTCGTCCAGTCTTCTTCCGCATGAAGTGACTATGAACAAAAGAAGAATATATGGCACATAAGTTTTCATCAGTCTAATTGTAACGTTGAGTAAAAATAAAATATTGGGGCAAAAGATCCTAAAAGCACAAAGGGTGGTCACGATATGTAACCACCCTTTCTCTTATATCTTCAATTATTTTCTTACCTAGAATCCGTATCCGAATCTTCCATCCTCTACATCAGCATTTTCCTTCAGACCTTCCATAAGACCTTGTCCTACCTTGGATCTATTCTGGAAGGTTGCAGTCGTTCTGATTGATCCTATATTGCCCACAGCTGCAGCATCGGCTATCGCAATAGGCTTGACTATGTAGACCCCACTATTTCCAACTACAGGCGCAGCTACTGAATTTTCACCAACGCTAAATATTGCTGCCACCACTTCTGGCTCGTTCCCTAAGGCTGGAATGGTAGAACTTGACATTGTCACTGCGCTTAGGGTATCCACCTGGCCACTGTATTGGGCAGCAATGGCATTAAGATCAGAACCACTGATTTCCCCCTTTATCTTTTCTCCCTTTTTCATGTTCCTTACTAAGGACATCAACTCAGCTTTCGCGCTTTCAACATTCTGTAGGCCAGCAGGAACGATGTCCTTCAATCCTACGATCACATATTGATTCGTATAGTAGTCGATAGGATCCGTGAAGCTATAAAAATCTGGTGCAACATCCCCTATCTCTGCAGAAGGGTCGAATGCCCACCTTACCATATCTCGTGAACTCTGAGTAGAAGGAAGACTACCTACGATGTAGTCATTTTCTCCTAAGGCTGTGGACGATCTGAATGATAGGTTCTTTTCTCTTGCGGAAGTTTGGGCACCATCAAGTTGTCTATTATCACTAATGAAGTCGTTCACAATATCAAGAACACTGTCTTGGGTCTCCTGGCTTGGAACAATAGTTTTGTTGATATAGGCCAATCTATACTTATCATCTGTTGTTCTCTGGATTAGGTCCGTAATTTCGATTAGGAACAGTCCTTGAGGTGTGGAGGTCCTGTAGAGGCCTTTTTTATTTCCATCCAAGAACAATATCTTATCCAATACTGGGGGAAGTAGTCCTTGAGTCACATACCCTAAATCACCACCTCTCTGCGCAGATCCATCCTGAGAATTAGCAATTGCCAATGAATCGAAATCTGCAGCTCCAGTTCGTATTAAATTCTCAAGGCTGTCAAGGAAGCTACTTGCTTCTGTCACTAGGTCAGGGCTAGTTGAAGCCGCTGATCTAACAATCACTCTAGCTTCCACTGAATCTGCAACGATCTGTCTACCGACAACCTTCGCGGCAGTATATATTCCGTTGTCTAGGTAGGGACCATAAGTTCCTCCAAGTTCGATCCCTTCAATATTAGCCTTCAATGTTTCTGGCAAGTCCTCTAATGCATAGTAAAGACTTGGCATTCCTCCTCCATTATTAACCGCATAGATGGAATCATTAGTTGATGATCCTAGCGTTTCAACTCTTTCAAGCATGTCATTAAAGACTATTGCCGTATCAGTAGATGTTGGTAGTACAGGGAAGGAAACATAGTCTACTACTCTGGTCTCCTCTTCATTGGTATAAGATGCCTTATTCTCGTTCATATATGCTTTGACATCAGCATCAGTCACTTCTACACCGTCATCAGCGATTGCATCGAATGGAATTTTTACATATGCCACTTGCGCCCTAGTGTTTCTCAGCTTGTTCTCTTGCTCAATCATCCAGGTCGGTGTATAAACCGCCTTGGTCACTAAGTTTCTCAGTTTTGATTGCAATTGGTCTGCAATAATTTGATTCTCTTGCACGGTCCATGATGCAATGAAATCTGCAGGCAGATCCTGATTCGTATTGATCGCATTCTGGATTTGTGCAAGTTGTTGTCTATCTACTTGTCCTGTATTAGGATTAAAGAATGCCTGCTGAATAATGGGGCTAAGGTTCTGTCCGAACATCAAGTCTTTCAGTTCTTCATTCGGCACACTTATTCCAAGCTCATCTGTTTCATCTTCAGCTATTGATTTGCTTACAAAGTAGTCCCAAACTCCCTCTCTTCTCTGATTTGCATCTTGTTGATTTCCCTGTGACAAGATGCTTTCTGTTCTTGAAAACTCTTGGGCATTGATCTTCGTACCATTTATAGTACCGATGGTCGGATTCATAGCATTCCCTCTATTCGCTGAGGTCATGTCCATCATCACGAAGGCTGCAAGTGCAAAGCCTAGAACAATCAGTACAAACCAAAAGTTTTGTCGTATTTTACCTATTAAAGCCATTGTTGTTTATATTATTTATAGACTGCCTGTTAAGGCTTATTTTTATCAAGTGATCTTCCAAACATTTGAGATCACTTCATGAGTGATTATCAGGTATTTAACATGTGCTTTTGAAAAAGCTGTGCAAAGGTAGTAATTTTTTACTTTATTGATATAATTGCATCGCAATATCATCTAGTCTGTCGTAAAATTCCTGACCATACTTTCTTACTAACGCCTCTTCTGCGAATTTGTATACAGGAACTTGCAATTCTTCCCCCAAGCTGCAGGCATCCTTACAGATGTCCCATTTGTCATAATTAATTAATTGAACCCCTGTATTATTGTCCTTTTTGACCCTTATTGGGTAGAGGTGGCATGAAATGGGCTTATGAAAGGACTGCTTCCCATCCCTGAAAGTCTTTTCTATTCCGCATTTTGCTATACCATCCTCCGTCGTTAAGAAGACACAAGACCCATCCTCATGGATAGCCGTGCCCTTAAACTGATCCTCATCATAGCGAGCGTGGAAACCTTTTTCGGTAATATAGTCGATGGATCTTTGAGGTAGTACTTCCTTAATCACATCTAGGTTATTTTCAATGACTGAGATTTCTTCTAGGCTTAAGGGGGCTCCGAAGTCACCTTGCCAGCAACATGCTCCCTTGCACTTCTTCAAATTGCACACGAATTGCTTTTCCACTACATCATCACTGATCAATTTATCATCGATATTAATCATTGGCACAAGGTAACATATAAAGGAAATAAAAATATACTGCTCTTGGCTGAATTTTGTTTCTTAATCGTTATTTTGGCGGCATGAAGAGGATACTTGGTTTAATTGTATTGTTTTTTTGTTTCTATGGAATTTCTGCACAAGAAAGTCAGATTCAGACGGACATGGAGTTTTTTAGTCAGAAGCTCAATATAGAAGCAAGTCAAAGAGCTAGTCTTTCGAAAATTATCATCAGAAAGCACCAGGACTTAGAAGCCATTATTGCACTTAGGTCGACGGATGAGAATCTGTTTCGACAAAAGAGAAGAAGCATTGTCAGTGGTGCAGAAGGATCTATCAAAATGATGCTAAGTGAGGATCAAATGAAACTTTGGTATACTTACAAGGCTGACATGAGAAAAGCCAACGCAGAAAGAACTGCTACTCTGAAGGCAAATAATGCTGACAAACAAGACCTCCTTGATGCGCAGTACGGCATCAAAAACTAAGGCCTAAGTCTCCTTTCATTCCCTACATGTATAAGATCACATTTTAAGATAAATAATGGACCCATTAAAGAAGAAGTTTTTCGAGAAATCACAAGTTTTAATGAAAGAGCTTAAGGCTCTACGAAAGGAAAAAGGTGATGTTAAGGTTGGTGAGGTAAATTTAAAACAAGTGCTGACCGGGATGAGGGGAGTAAAGAGTATGGTTTGGGAGACTTCTCAACTG
>CAZMYK010000216.1:0-6752 GCA_964570435.1 uncultured Saprospiraceae bacterium
GTTTCGACACAGGTGATGGACCCAACGGTGTGTGGTTTCTACAACTACCAAATCACGAGAACGGTGATTGCAACAGATCCTTGTGGAAATGCAAACACCATGGTTCAGAATATAGAAGTGGTAGATAACAATGCACCAGTGATCGTGTGTATGGATCTTACCATAAGTGTTGAAGATGGAGACGCCATTGCCTTGAGCGGTAGCGACTTCCTGCCGGAAATAACTGATAATTGTGCAGAACCTGAGAATGTTACAGTAATGCTGCTCAATGGTTTGACTCTAGGTTGTGACGATGCAGGAATGCTTGATGTCACTCTTGTTGCAGCAGATCCATGTGGGAATGAATCCTTTTGTGAAACAACGGTGACAGTAATTCCACTAGATAATCCTATGCTTGAAAATGTTCCTGGTGATTTCACTGTAAATCTTCCGGATGGACAATGTGAGGCAACACCAGCCGACTGGCCTTCGATCCCGACAGCTTCAGGAGCCTGTGACATAATGATTGTCTACGACCCGAACGCCTTGGCTGGACTTCCTCCAGGAGTTCATGATGTGGAAGTATGCGCAATTAGTTTCTCTGGGAATGAGGTCTGCGAAACCTTTACAGTGACGGTGAATGGGATCCTACCAGATGTAGGACAACTGATTTGCAACAACCAAGTTAACATATCTCTTGGACCAGATTGTTTGTCTGAAATCACAGCGAATATGCTGCTCCCTGGAGATCCATTTGAGTGCTATGAATTTTTAAATGTGATTGTAAGCTTGTCTCCTGGAGGCCCTGCAATACCAAATAGTCCCTTTGTTGGACTTGATGATGTGGGTAATACTTACTATGTCACAATTGCGGACCCCGCTGGAAATAATAGCTGCTGGGGAACTGTTTTGATTGAGGACAAAATTGGGCCATCCATTGACTGCCCAGCAGACTTAACGGTAGCATGCAATCAGGACTTTACAGACCTAGTGACTCTGGGTGAACCTGCTCTACTAAGTTGTGAAGATGATATAGATATCGTATTCTTTGACAATGAGGTGGATAATGGAACATGTGGGACTCCAAGGGCTGAAGTAACAAGGACTTGGAGGGCAATCGATGAGGATGGAAGAGTTTCCGAATGTACACAGGTCATCACAGTTATGCAATTTGATCTAGCTGTTGTGGATTTCCCTGAAGATAGGAACCTAGCGGATGCGATTTCTTGCTCCGAATTCAATATGAACCCAGATACACTAGATCCAGAATTTATGGGAGAGCCAAGCATCGATGGTATGTCGCTTTTCGGCGATCACTACTGCGATGTAAACATTGGATATTGGGATGAAAGATTAGAAGATGCCAATTGTCCAGGAGCTTTTGAAATTTTGAGACACTGGGTGATCAGAGATGAATGCCAGCCTTTGTTGAGCGGCACCAATCCTTTGGAGCACATTCAATCCATCAAGGTTGAGGACTTCACAGCACCAACGCTGATTGATGCAGAGGATGTTACAATCTCTACTGATCTCTGGGGTTGCAGTGCAACGTACATTCTTCCAGATTTAATAGATAGTGATGACTGCGGAGATGTTACGACGAGGTGGACGACATCAGATGGGATTATTGTTGGAAATACATTGACGCGACTTGAAAAAGGAATAGTCCTAGTAAGCGCTAAAGTGGAAGACGTATGCGGTAATTTCGATACTGAAACATTTACAATTACCGTCCTTGATATGATACCTCCTGTTGTCGTTGCAGACGCTAATACGGTGGTCAGTCTGAGCAAGGATGATCTCGAAGGAAAGGCCAAACTATTCGCGGAGTCTTTAGACGATGGTTCCTTTGATGGATGTGGCCCAGTTGCCTTTAGTTTAAGAAGAATGGATACAACGTGTCCTGGTCATGAAGAAGAAGATGGCGATGATGAGACTACCTCTGTCTTCGAGGATGATTGGTTTGAATATGTACATTTCTGTTGTGAAGACCTGATGAATGACTCATTAAGAGTTGTGTTCAGAGTTTGTGATGACGCTAACATGGATGGTGAATTCGGAGGCCCTGATGACTACTGCAACACCTCAATGGTTTTTGTTGATGTGCAGGATAAACTTCCTCCGCAGGTGCTATGTCCAGATGACTTGACTATTGATTGTATCGACTTCAATGCGATTGCGGACCTAGTTAACGGCGATGTGCTCACAGATGAGGAGGTAGCAAGAGTCAATGCACTCTTTGAAATTCCACTAGCAGCCTCTTCATGCGACTACCTTGTAGAGCAGGTTCTAGATGGTGATGAGTTCTGCGGGGATGGCGAAGTAATTAGAACAGTAACTGTTCGAAATATGACTACGAATGCCACGGCTACATGTGACCAACGAATAGACGTGAACCTCCAGTTCGAAAACAGTTTGACATGTGAAAGAATTTCCTTTCCAGCTGGTTCCAGGGAGGCCCAAGCAAACTATGACTGGTGTGATCCAGAAGATGCACTTGCACCTTTTGTAAGTACCATCACAGTGCAGGACTGTGAAGGAGGAATCTTTACTGAGCCTCTTATAGACAGAGATGAGCTATGTACTCAGGCAGGTACTAACCTGACCCTTGATACATTTGATTTTGCAGGTGGCGGTTGTAAGAAAATATTAGCACATTGGGAGATCATAGATCAGTGCATCTTTGATGAGAATTACTTGTACAAACCAACTTCAGATCCATCTTCGTGGGAAATTAACCCATTTGTATCTGATAATGGCTACTTTGAACTTTACATAGAGTACGACTTGTTCGATTCGATTGCACCGGTGATCAATTGCGGACCTGACCTGGTTCTAGGTTGCGATGACTATTTCACGGGACCTATAAAGGTTGATGCGACAGACAATTGCACGAGTTCTGAGTACCTAGGTTGGTCATGGAAGATTGATCTATTCAGTGACAATATCGAAGATGCAGAAGGCGAAGGTGATGCAATTACAGCTTCTCTTGCAGGACTTGACGGAGCCTTCCCTAATGGAATCCATGAAATTACCTGGATTGTCAATGACGGATGTGGCAACATTGGAATTGAAAGATGTACCCTTGTTATTGGTCAGGAGGATACGAAAGAGCCTACTCCTTACTGTTACGACGGAATTTCTACTGCAGTCATGGAGGAATCAGGTTCGGTTACGATCTGGGCCACTGATTTCAATGCGGGAAGTTTTGATGATTGTGATCCAAACCCTACTATTACTATAATTCCTGAAGAGGATGCTCAGGATATCGAGGGGGATGCTAGAGACATACTGCTAGCTTCCAAAACAAGTTGGGTCTTTGATTGTGATGACATTGCCAACGGTGTACAGGCAACAATTGATGTTAGAATGTATGTTGAAGATTCAGAAGGAAACTTTGACTACTGTACCGCTTCATTTAGAATTAACGACAATCTGGATGCTTGTACAGATGTTGGTGGCCTTGCTACCATAGCTGGGCAAATCACTAGTGAAGATGGTGAACTCGTTTCTGGAGTATCAGTTGAGTTAAATACTTTTTCCCCAGAATATCCACTAGCGATGACAACAGCGACAGATGGTGAATACGTCTTTAGCAGTAATCCTCATTACTATGACTATGAGGTGACGCCTAAGAAGGATATCGACTACCGAAATGGAATTTCAACCTTAGACCTTGTCTTGATACAAAGACATGTGCTAGGTATACAGGATCTCGAGGGGCCATACAAATTGATTGCAGCGGATGTAAATAATGATTGTAAAATGTCAGCTATTGACCTCCTGCACTTGAGAAAACTCATATTGGGACTATACGAAAATGATGACCTGCCAGACAATGATTCTTGGAGGTTCGTGGAGAAATCATATGAAATGGCCAATGATACCTATCCTTGTGACTATGTAGAATCTATATTCTTGGATGACCTCACGGAAGACCTTATGCAAGAAGACTTTATGGGTGTGAAGATAGGTGATGTGAACGGTTCTGCTTCCCTGAGTTCCAAACCATCAAATGCAGAGGTAAGGACAAGTAAGTCATTAGACCTTTATATTGATCAACGAGAGGTGCTTAAGGGAGAAACTTTTGAAATGAGTTTCTACTCAAGTAATTTCATCGATGTGTTAGGATATCAATTTACTCTTGATTTCGAAACTGAATCGCTGCAGTTGGTAGACCTTCGCGGAGAAGGCCTAGCGGTAAAAGAGTCCAACTTTGGGTTGAGCCAAGCTGCTGATGGATTGATAGCGACAAGTTGGCATGCTGCCAAAGCTACTACCTTGTCTGATGATGAAAAGCTATTTACACTTGTTTTCAGAGCTAAGAAAGATGCAAGCACAACAGATGTAATTGCATTAAACTCAGCAATTACTGAAGCAGAGTCATATGGTAAGAATCTTAATCAGGTTCATTCAGTTTCCTTGAACGGCAGAAGTGCCGTCACAGAATACGTCTTCGATCTTTACCAGAATTCGCCAAATCCTTTCACCAAGAAAACGGAGATCGGATTTACGATTCCAAAAGACAATCCAACAACTTTAACAGTCTTTAATTCTATTGGTGAGCTCTTATTTACTTACCAAGAAGATCTTCAAGCAGGTGAACATTCTGTGATCATAGATAGGAAGGAGCTAAATGGAGTTGGAGTACTTTATTACAGATTGGTTTCTGGAGAAGGTAGCCTAATGAAGAAGATGATAGTGGTAGATTAATTGAATTGGTAATTACATATATTAGGCTGGCAGCAATGCCGGCCTTTTTACATAGGAAGAGACTTTAACTTGGGCGCTTACAAAGCCAATATTGGTGTCATTAAAAGCAAGTTTCAAGGTTGCCTGCTTGTTGCTAACTGATTCAAGTGGGATGTGCTAGAAAATTACTAAGCCCAAAGCTTTATGAATCTTAAAGAAAAATAATTATAGGCCCGCCAGAGTAGGATGTAAAAGAAGGTGACAACTTTCCTACATGTGGATCGATTTCGCTATGCCTTGTTTTCTAGATAGTAGTCCATTACGTGTTCAGGGACATCCATCTTCTTAGGTATTCCATCGTCGGATATTGGAAAGTCCGCTACTTGCTTGAGTGGTACCAATCCTGCCCAAATATCTAATTGATAGTCTTCAGCTTCGTCTCCTACACCTACGTCCCTAATTTTTGCAGAAGCTGACTCGATCGTCATTTCTACGACCAAGGTCCTATCCAGCTCTTTCTGATACATCGGTCTAAGTTCGTCCCAGCGCCCCTTCATCATATGTTCCATTACACAGACAAGAGCCGCCTCTTTCTCCTTATCATCTTCAATCTTTCTGGCAGAACCAAATAAACTTGCAGATCTATAATTCACAGAATGGTGCAAGCCTGAGCGAGCTAAGACCAAGGCATCCAAGTGCATAACCGTCATACTGACATTTTTAGCCTGCAGCAAGGCCAGCAGCATCCTGTTGGCTTGCGATCCATGCAAGTAGATCTTGTCATCTTTTCTACCGTAGGCCATGGGGAGGGTGATGGCTCTACCTTCGTAAACATATGCCACATAGCCAATAAAGCCCGCATCCAAGATGGAATTGATTTTTGCGATGTCGTAGGTAGCCCTTTTATGTCCTCGTTTGACCCTGTTGAGTTGAGATTTAGGAAATTCACTCATATTCATATGTTTTAGCGAGAACCAAGTTCGGATAGTTGGTCCCATTTACAAGAAAATCTAATTGTCCGACTTCTAAGAATTCGTTTCTATTGTAGAATTTAATGGCCCGCTCATTCTTTACATATACAGAGAGCCACATCGTCTCATATGCAAGGTCTTTCACTACGTTTTCGACGAATCTTAGCAACTGATATCCGATTCTCAACGGAATGAATTCACTCAGTATATAGATCCTTTCTAGACGGCAAGTATGCTTGCTTGGTATACTTGCATGGCTGGCGTTGAGAACGATTTTTGCGTATCCTACTGGTAGGTCGTCGACGTAGATAATATAGAAAAGTTGATCGGGATGAGTCAAATCTTTTACTGTCTGGGCTACTGAAAAAGAACGGTCGATATAAGCTACTAGGTCATTCTTGTTCGTGATAAATGGGCCATGTGATTCAATGTATGTTATTCTTCCTAAAAGCGCTAGTACGCTAGCTTCGTCTTCTTTAGCCTTTGATATTTTAATCATTTCTTGTCTTTTGTGCTTGGATTCTGTGCAAGTGGTAGGCATGTAAAAATACTGCGATTGCTGCACCGATCACAATGGGTGAAGCATTAATTAAGGCACCATAGAATATGTAACAGACATTTGCAACGAGGGAAATCAATCTAAGCTTGAACTCTCCCTTAGTAGACATTGAGTACAAGTTAATGACAAGGGCAACATAGGCTATTCCATCGATTAGGTTGGTACTCATTCCTTATCTTTCACTGGGTTTAATGTTCATGTATTGCTCTGAAAGAAGCCTGGTTTTCGCCAAGTCTTTTGGTTTGAAGAGGCGCTTAACTGAGGCTGGGTTGCTTATGATTTCTGCCCTAGGTCTTATGGGACGAGGCACAAAATTTCCTGCGCAACTTGGACAAACGTTCTTGAATATTTCTAAGGCACATTCCTTGCAGTATGTGCACTCATAAGAACAAATCATAGCTTCTGTAGAAGTATTTGGAAGATCCTTGTTGCAGTGTTCACAGTTGGGTCTAATTTCAAGCATTTCTTTGATTTTTTCTAAAAAATATACTGCAAATTACTACTTTTATGGACTGCCAATGTCGTCCAGAATGAATAAAGTTAGTAGTCCA
>CAZMYK010000217.1:0-6738 GCA_964570435.1 uncultured Saprospiraceae bacterium
CACTTCTTCCTTTGAAGCCGAACGCACGTCGAAGGCTTCGACCATGGCACCCAACCTTCTTGCTGTAGCTATGGCCTGGAGACCTGCAACTCCGGCACCAAGGACTAGAACCTTGGATGGCTTGATACTTCCTGCTGCAGTAATCATCATGGGAAGATACCTTGGAAGTAGTTCTGAAGCTTTTAGAACAGCCTTGTATCCTGCTACAGATGCCATAGATGAAAGGACGTCCATAGACTGCGCAAGGCTGGTTCTTGGGATCATGTCCATGCTGAAGGTCTTGAAATCATACTTGGACATGATTTCTTTGATTTCAGGACGATTGTAAGGCTCAAGCAGTGAAATGAAATGTGCCTGAGAAGAAATTTTGTTGAGTTCATTGCCTTCCAGTGCTTCGGAGCAAAAAATGATTTTGCAGCTATCTAGAATTTCTTCCCGGTTGACGAAGGATACGTCTTCATATTTTTCTCCTGCAAAGTAAGCTGCTTCATTAATACCTTTTTCGGCTAAGATGTTGAGACCTATGGAATTGTACTTTCTTATTAGATCAGGAGCAATAGGACATTTTTTATCCGCTATTCCTTTTAAAAATCCAATCTTCATAATTAGATATAATTTTACGCAAAGCAATGTACCTAAAAAAAAGTAAGAATCTTTGATACCCAAAAGTTTTGACCAGCTAGATTAAAATGCTTGTATTAATCACTATGACATATGCTACAGTTTGTTTCTGTCACGGATACCTTTAGTAGTAGAAATTCTCCTAAACTTTTCATTTCAGGAAAATTATTTTTTACATTAGCTGCCCACCCTTAGCCTACTAAATTTTAAAAACTGCTTCCTACAGCACAATTACTAACTACTAACCAAACTAAACATGAGAAGATTTCTCTTATTATTACTATTTGCCCTTTGCCTAACTTTTAACCTAGATGCACAACGAAATTGTGGGTCTATGGAACACCTCCAACAACACCTCCAGGAGGATGAAAAACTCCAAGAAAAAATGGATCGCATCGAAAGAGCAACTCGTGCTTTCTTAAAGAAAGATGCGAACACTCGGATGCCAGGCCTTGTGACCATTCCAGTTGTGGTGCATGTCGTGTATAACGGTAATACTGAGAATATCAGTGCAGCTCAGATCAATTCTCAAATTCAAATCCTAAATGAAGACTTCAGAAGACTGAATTCGGACGCAGGCAATACACCGGGTGATTTTATAGGAGTGGCCGCAGACATTGAGGTGGAATTTTGCCTGGCCTCTGTAGATCCTAGTGGTAATGCTACTAATGGGATCACACGGACATCGACGACAAGAACTAGTTTCGGCACAAATGATGCTGTGAAATTTGCCTCGTCTGGAGGTATAGATGCCTGGCCTACCTCAGATTATCTGAATGTTTGGGTATGTGATATCGGAGGAGGAATCCTAGGTTACGCTCAATTTCCTGGAGGAAATCCCAGTACGGACGGGGTGGTAAATGACTATAGATATTTTGGTAATATCGGAACTGCAACTGCACCTTTTAATCTTGGAAGGACGATGACCCACGAAGTAGGGCACTACCTGAATTTGAGACATATATGGGGTGACGGTAATTGTAATGTTGACGATTTTGTTTCTGATACTCCTACCGCTGGTGGACCAAACTATACAGGATCACCATGTAACTATCCTGGGCCCAATTCATGCAATGATGGGGGTGGTGATCTTGCTGATATGTTTCAAAATTACATGGACTATTCAGATGATGGTTGTATGAACTTGTTCACAACGGGACAAAAAGCGAGAATGCGAGCCTTATTTGACACAGGTGGAGCACGCGAAAGTTTACTTTCTAGCACTGCTTGTGGAACTCCAGCGGAACCTACCTGTACAGACGGGATTCAGAACGGAAATGAAACAGGAATAGATTGTGGAGGTCCTGATTGTCCTGCTTGTCCGGCAGAGCCGAGTTGCACGGACGGGATTCAGAATGGAAATGAAACAGGCGTAGATTGTGGAGGCCCTGATTGCCCGCCATGTCCTTGTGCTGGAGCAAACGTAAACGTCACAATCAACCTAGATAATTACCCTGAAGAAACTAGCTGGAGCATTATTGATGCTGGCGGATCTTCAGTGGCCTCTGGTGGAACATATGGAAGCCAGCCTGATGGATCTACGGTTTCGATTGACCTCTGTCTTGCTGACGGTTGCTACGATTTTGTAATCAACGATGCCTTTGGAGACGGAATTTGCTGCGGATATGGAAATGGATCCTATGTTGTCAGTGTTGAGGGGAGCACGGTTGCCTCCGGTGGTAATTTTGGATCATCTGAAACAAGTAACTTCTGTACTGGTGGAGGTCCGGCACCTACATGCACCGATGGCGTTCAGAATGGCAACGAAACTGGTGTAGATTGTGGAGGACCTGATTGCCCACCTTGTCCAGTAGAACCTACATGCTCTGATGGTGTGCAAAATGGCAACGAAACTGGTATTGACTGTGGAGGACCTGATTGTGATCCTTGCCCAGTTGAGCCAACATGTACTGATGGAATCCAGAACGGAGACGAGACAGGTGTAGATTGTGGAGGACCTGATTGTGATCCATGTGACACCGGCGGATGCTCAAGTGTAAGTATTGATTCTGAGGACTTCGAAGGAGGATTTGGTATCTGGAATGATGGAGGTAGTGACTGTGCAAGAGTGAATTCTTCTACTTACTCAGCATCTGGGACAAGATCTATTAGACTTAGAGACAACACAAATTCTTCAGTAATGACTACCGATAATCTAAATCTTGCTGGTTTCGAAGAGGTGACGATTTCTTTCAATTATACAGGAAGAAGTATGGAAACAGGGGAAGACTTCTGGTTGCAAGGGAGGACGAGCAATAGTGCTTCCTACCAGACGCTAAGCACTTGGGTGAGTGGAACTGACTTTACCAATAATGTTGCTGGATCAGAAACAGTTGTGATTACTGGCAACTTTACCAGCACAACTAGATTCAGATTTAGATGTGACGCTTCTTCGAACGCAGATCAGGTATTTATTGATGATGTAGTGATCGAAGGTTGTGCAAATTCTAGTCGTGAAATCGAAAAAGAGACCATCAGTCTTAATGATGATGTGAAAGATTTCAGCGATGTGAAAGTCTTTCCAAACCCAGCGAGGGATATACTTAACATTGCCTTTGATTCAAAGGTCGAGGGTCAAGTTCAAGTCAATGTCTTAGACTTGGCTGGTAAGAGACTAATGAATAGTACTGAATCTTCTCTCAAAGGTTCCAATACGCTAAGCTTGCAAGTTGGAGATCTCCAGGGAGGAGTCTACTACATACATCTTAATAATGGTGAAAAGCAAGTTGTTAAGAAATTTGTTGTTATTAGATAATTAAGTCTTCAGACTTGTTGTCTTTTAATGCAAAAGGTCAGGTAGTCATTATTGGCTATCTGGCTTTTTTTATACCATAAAAATCCTAATTTTGCCACTTCAATTTAGTAAAGAACGAAATTATGATCAACATTACTTTTCCCGATGGAAATGTTAGAGCGTACGAAGAGGGCACAAGTGCAATGGAAATTGCCCAGTCTATCAGTGAGGGACTTGCAAGAAATGTGCTATCTGCGGAAGTAAATGGTGAGGTTTGGGATGCAGGTAGACCGATACCTGGGGATGCAGATTTAAAACTATTTACGTGGAAGGATAAGGAGGGAAAGAGTACGTTCTGGCATTCAAGTGCGCACCTTATGGCAGAGGCCTTAGAAGCACTTTATCCGAATACTAAGTTTGGAATCGGGCCTTCTATCGAGAATGGTTTTTACTATGATGTTGACATGGGCGAGGAAACCTTGACTCCAGATGACTTGCCCAAGATCGAACAGAAAATGCTAGAACTTGCGAGACAAAAGAATGTATTTACTCGTAAGGAAGTTGGCAAAGGTGAGGCTATTTCGTACTTCGAAGGAAAGGAAGATGAGTACAAATTGGAGTTATTAGAAGGTCTAGAAGATGGATCTATTACATTCTATAGTCAAGGGAACTTCACCGACCTTTGCCGTGGTCCACACATTCCACACACTGGACCCATAAAGGCCGTGAAATTGACAAGCCTAGCAGGAGCGTACTGGAGGGGAGACGAAAGTAGGAAGCAACTCACGAGAATTTATGGAGTGACCTTTCCGAAGCAGAAAGAACTGAAAGAGCACCTTGCACTAATAGAGGAGGCGAAGAAGAGAGACCATAGAAAACTGGGCCAAGAATTAGAACTGTTTATGTTTTCGCAACGAGTAGGTTCAGGTCTACCAATCTGGCTACCAAAGGGGACTCAGATTAGAGAGAGACTTCAGAACTACCTTAAGCAGGAGCAGGAAAAGGCAGGTTATCAAATGGTGGTTACCCCTCATATAGGACAGAAAGAACTCTATATGACTTCTGGGCATTATGAGAAATATGGGGAAGATAGCTTCCAACCTATCAAGACACCAAGAGATGGCGAAGAGTTCCTACTTAAGCCAATGAATTGTCCACACCACTGTGAAGTATTTGCAAATCGCCCTCGCTCCTACAAGGAATTACCTGTAAGACTAGGAGAATTCGGCACAGTGTATCGCTATGAGCAAAGCGGTGAATTGCACGGTCTTTCAAGAGTTAGGGGTTTTACCCAAGATGATGCCCACTTATTCTGTACGAAGGAACAGGTAAAGGGTGAATTTCTAGCTGTCCTAGCACTAACCAAGCAGGTCCTAGAGAAGATGGGATTCGAGGATTATACTGCTCAAATTTCCTTAAGAGACCCTGCGAAACCCGAAAAATACATCGGTTCGACAGAGAACTGGGACTCAGCTGAAAAGGCAATTATCGAGGCAACACAGGAAGTGGAAATGGAGACCACCACAGTCCTTGGAGAAGCTGCTTTCTATGGTCCCAAGCTAGACTTTATGGTTAGAGACGCTCTGGGGAGATCATGGCAATTAGGTACAATTCAGGTGGACTACAACCTTCCTGAAAGGTTCGAACTAGAGTACATAGGTGCTGATAATAAGCCACATCGACCTGTGATGATTCACAGAGCCCCATTTGGTTCGATGGAGAGATTTATGTCTATCTTGATTGAGCACACAGCGGGTAAGTTTCCCCTATGGCTGACTCCTGACCAGTATGTGATTATTCCTGTTTCAGATGTCTTTATGCCTTATTGCAAGGAACTAAAAGAAAAGTTGGCGGTACATGACATTCGTGGATTTATCGATGAACGCAATGAGACCATAGGAAAGAAAATTAGAGACAATGAGCTCCAGAAGATTCCCTTCTTACTGATTATTGGTGAGAAAGAAATCGAAAGTGGTGGTGTAGGAGTGAGAGTGCAAGGAGCGGGGGACAAAGGAAGTATGCCTTTTGACGAATTCGTCTCTTACTTCAAAAACCTTTTGTAAATGTATAAAGGAAAAAAGGTCGTTGTCGTCCTACCGGCATACAATGCTGCAGCTACGCTAGAAAAGACGGTAGCGGAAATCCCAGAAGACCTAGTGGATGAGGTGATTCTCTGTGATGATGCAAGTACAGACGACACGGTAGAAAAAGCCAAGTCCTTGGGTATCCAACACATCATCTCTCATGAAAAAAATAAGGGCTATGGGGGTAACCAAAAATCCTTATACAACAAGGCCTTAGAGCTTGGTGGGAATATTGTTATTATGTTGCATCCCGACTACCAATACACTCCGAAACTCATACCCTCGATGGTGAATATTATTGGGGAAGATCTCTACCCCGTTGTTCTAGGTTCTAGGATTCTCGGTAAGGGAGCGCTGAAAGGGGGAATGCCTTGGTATAAGTACATTGCTAATCGAGGCCTGACATTTACTCAGAACATCCTCGTCAACTATAAGTTATCTGAATACCACACAGGTTACCGAGCATTTAGCGATGAAGTGCTGAAGGCAATCAACTTCAATGCGAATGACGATGACTTTGTATTTGATAATGAGATGTTGAGTCAAATCATTTACAAAGGATTTGATATCGGTGAAGTGACGTGCCCTACTAAGTACTTTGAAGAAGCCTCATCAATCAACATACCACGGTCTATAAAGTATGGCCTCGGTGTTCTTCGAGTTTCTTGGGTCCACCTCATGAATAAGTTAGGGATTCTCAATTCTAAGATCTACCAATAGGCTATCCCTAGTTTACTCCATTAGCACAGTCGATTTTTCTCCATTTCAAATCAGGCACGAGCATCTTGTAACTTGAATTGCCCCAGCATATTTACTGCTGAAGTCTTCGATTCAAGGCAATCATTCTTTCCTGAGAGCCATTTATCCAATACAAAAAGAAGATCGAAAAATTGATCAAATTCACCTTTAGCCAGGAATTATTACGATACTTCCTGGCAGAAACAAGCAAGGGTTCTTTGATGATGGTATACTTCAAATTCCCTTTCTTGGCCCTCTTATAAAAATCAAAGTCTTCCATTATTTTTAGATTGACATTATATCCACCAAGTGATTTGAAGACTTCTTTTTTGATAAATAGGGATTGGTCACCACCTCCAGCAAAAAGCCCGTCATACTTAGTAAAGTAGGAATTCATTTTGAGAATTCTCTTTTGCGAGTCGAATCGGTAAGCAAAAATTCCAAAATCAAAGTCCTGAATGCTTTCAGTAATCTGACTCACAAAATTGTGGGGAGGTCTTGCATCAGCATGTAGGAAGTAAAGAAGGTCGCACCTGGCGTGCTGTGCACCATAGTTCAGCT
>CAZMYK010000218.1:0-6725 GCA_964570435.1 uncultured Saprospiraceae bacterium
TTGCAAATGCAACTAGCAATAGGGCTAGTCCTGCGAGCACCCAAGAGATGGGATTGAGGTACCATTTTCTCAGAACCTGCATCTTGATGCTAAGCTCTTCCGTTTTAACCACGCCATGGTCGTCGATGATTCTGAAGGTGACTTCTTGCTTGCCAGGTGGTGGATTGTACAGTACAAATGAAGAATTACTTGGCAGCGCACTCCATTCTTGTGTTCCTGGTATTTTACTTTGTAAATTTTGGGAGGAGCTCGATTGTCCTCTTGGGTTGGCCAATTTGAACTCGACGACCTTTACATCACTAGGAATTTTGACCTCCGTTCCACGATTTGGAAATTGAGCAATCCCATTGAATTTTACCTGATCTAGCAATAGATCAGTTTCAAAAGGAGGGATAGAAGTGTGCTTAATTGAAACCTTGTCAATACCTCGATTTCCACCAAAGTAGATGTTCCCAGATGCATCTTTGTAGCTTGATCTAAGAGAGTAGCTAGTATTACAAGCCCCTTGTCTTCTTCCAAAGGTGGATATTTGCTTGGATTTGAGGTCGATTCTAATGATTTCTGTTTGACTTGTTGCGTACAATGTGGTATCATCTAGAAATATGACATTTATCGAGAATTCCGACGTTAGCAGTGACTTGCTTAGATCATCACTTGAATAGAGATTGATGCCCTTGTCAGAGGCAGTAGCTATCCAATCTTTAGAAGGAGAAAGGGAAGCCGCATTGATCCTAGCCGAAGAAAGCAAATCTGCGGTAGGAAGACCAGGTAAGGATAGGGCCATTGATTCATTATTTCGTGGAAGTGGTTTTAGGATGCCAGAGTTTGCTGTCACGAAGAGCATCTGATCTTGGCTAAGTTCAAAAATGGCATGGGTTGGATTTCCGGCGTTGTGCCCTAGGGAAATCGCTTCAAGAACTTGGCGCTCTTTGGTCCGTTTATTGATTTTGATTACACTCTTGAATGTACCTATCCAAAGAAAGTTATCATTTTCATACGCGGAACGACTAATTCCAGAGAGTTCAATAGGTGCTTCAAAACCACTCTGCAGATCATAGATCTGAAAGTTGTTCATCATGCAGATACCGAGTCTTCCATTTCCTAAGTCTTCTATTACCGAAATGAAGTTATCGGCAAGCATGCTATTGTCTTTGGTGTACTTTTTGGTTTCGCCACTTGGGTGATTCTCTACAATTAATCCTTGGTTCCGAAGTGCAATTACTCGGAAATCCTCAGCAATGACTATGTCATTGATCACACCTTCATCAGGACCATAGTATTCTGTACTCACTACAGATTCAGGAGGAATTAAATAGAGCTCCTGACCATATAGCCAAAGACCTCCCTTACTATCCAAGAAGGGCTGGCGTAGAAAACGCTCTTCAATAAGACCTTGGTCGAAGGTCTCGAGTCTTGCCTTCTTTTCTTCATCAAAGTTGGAGACCTCTGTGTAAAGATCTACTCTAGGACAAGAAAATAATTGCTTATTTCTGTACCAAGCAAAGTTTCGTTCTTTCTTATAATTCTTATACGGTTGGAATTGGGAGTTAATCCATTTTTTGGAAACAGTATCAAACTGGGACATGTTCGTTCCTTCAGACCTATGGGCAATCCATAATTGACCCTCCTGGTCGGGGAAGTACTTAACCTGTCTAATGGAAGGGTAATCTTCGATGCTTCCATCTATTAAATGAAGTAGATGAAGACCTTCTTGATCTTCATACCATAGTTGCTTGTCGTGAATAAAGAAATCTACTATGCTTGAAGGATCTTGGATCTTGAGATCTGATACTGCGTAACTATGACCGCTTTTCGAAAAAGACTCTAGACCCTTGTTACCTAGAACGAAGAGATGGTCTTCGTAGGTTTTTATCTTCGTAATTCTTGTCGAGACAAGCGTATCTTCAGACTCTAACTGCCTATTAAAGTTATTTACTCGACCCTTCTGATTGATTGTGAAAATACCATGTGTTGAAGTGCCTAGCCACAAATACTCGGGAGACTTATGCAAGGAGTAGCAGTTAAGTGTGGGAAGTAGTGCGGTCTCTGGGTAGAGGTCTTTCAAGGCAGTAAAGTTAAGACCATCGTACCTCACTACACCATCGAATCCGTGGACCCATAAGAATCCATCACTATCCTCGAAGATCCCCGTGATTCCTGCATACAAGTTTACTTCTTCTTTACCGTACTTAATGCTATTCAGGTGTTGGCTGGACAACGAATTAGCTAGTAGAATCAAGACTAGAAGATTGCGGAGACAATGGATCATGATGTTTTCAATTTAGTAAATTTCCATCAGTTACAGGCTGCCCTTGACAGCTACTTCTAGTTTTTCGAGCCTATCCTGGAGAGAGTCAAGTTTTTCGATGGCTTGCTTAAGTTCTCGATCTTGGTCGTCGATGATTACCTGCTGCTCTTGCACTGCTCTAACAAGTGGAACTACAAAGGCGGCATATCGAAGCCCATAGAAATCTTTATCATTCTTGGGTGCGTCCACTCCTGAAAAATCATATCCAAGTTGGAGGGCTATTTTTTCTACCTCCTGGGCGATAAAGCCAGTTCGAACTTGGGTGGACGATGTGCTAGGTTCCGCATATCTCTTTCTTTTGTCTTCGGCATATTCCCGGAGGAAGAATCCATGGATTGCGTCAGTATCAAGTTGATAGGTTACTGGTCTGAGAGCAGTAATAAAGGAGAGGCCAGGCACATTTTCGTTGACGTTTTTCTTGAACTTGCCGTCGCTTATGTTCGTCCAGTTGGCATACCCGCCAATGGATGTTACGGCATCATTTCCTATCCTGACTTGATGGGCAGCTGTACAATCCGCATCATTTCCTAGACCAGTATTGTTGCCATTATTTCCTAAAGAATTTGCTGAATAGCCGATGGCCGTTCTCCTATTTCGAGAAGTATTGCTTGCTAGTGCAAATGATCCTACTGCAGTATTTTCATCTCCACTTGAGGTGCTTCCCAGGGCTCTGTTTCCAATAGCAGTGCTGTTATCCCCTCTACTCAGATATAAGGCAAAATTTCCCACCGCGGTATTGCTAACTCCAGATCGATTGTCATGAAGGGCAAAGCTGCCTACTGATGTATTGTCTCTTCCTGTTCTGTTTTCTTGCTGCGATTTATTGCCTATAGCTACCATGCCGAAGAAGCTGTAGTCATTGTAGTTTGCCATGCTGGAATCACCAATAGCTACGTTTCCATTGGCATTGGTGTTCAAATACAAGGCAGCATTTCCTATACCCACGTTCCCAAATCCCGTAGAATTGAAGACCAAAGATCGATTACCAACGGCTACATTTCTATCTCCAAGGTTGTTCTGCAGTGCCCTACTTCCGATTCCTACATTTCGGATTCCACTCTCGTTATTGAATAGTGCCAAGTAGCCAAATGCTGTATTGTCTTCGCCATCAATGTTTTCTAGCAGGGCATAGTATCCCACAGCTGAATTTCGGTCTCCGATTGTGTTGTCCATTAGTGCTTTGTAACCTGCAGCGAGGTTACTGCTTCCGCTCCGATTTGACTGCAGGGTGTATGCTCCAAGCCCTGTATTGGTGCTTCCTGTGGAGTTGGTTGTCAAGGAATTGTACCCAAGACCAGTATTCGAACTGCCAGTGGTGTTGTTCCTAAGTGTTCGATGTCCTAACGCTGTGAGGTTAATTCCTTGGCTTGGGAGGTTGGCTCCGAGTCCGTTGGTCATCAAAGTTGAATCCCCAATGGCTATGTTATTGGTTCTGGATGTGCTGAGCAATCCTGCATCCTTTCCTATAAAGACTAGACCTTTGTCATTCTGTGGCTCCAGCCGATCACCTTCTATAGTCCAGCGTTCAACTCCTTTGGTGTAAAATCTTATGATGTCGTCATCTAACCTTTCCTCAACTCTTATTTCAGTATCTAGATCAGAATCAATTATGGAAGTACTAAGGTTAATTCTTCTGAAAGCGCCATCAATCCAGAAGTAGAAGTGTTCTTCTTCTGTATCGAAGACAAGCATTCCTGATTCAGTTTCTGAAAGATCCATAGCAAAGTTACTTCTTTGTGCGGTGCTCATCCTAGGAATTAGTAGTCCTAGTTCTGTGGAATTGATATCTAGAATCGCATTTTCATTAATGGACTCTCCGTTGTTATTGATTGTTACACCTTGAGCAAAGCAATAAACTAGAGAAGCAATAAGCAAGGCAAGAGTGGTATAGTATCTCATAGATTTAGATTTTAAGTAAAACTATGGTCTACGGCATTTAGAATCTTTCGGTTTTGGTATCTGACCTATTTAGATCTATGGGATGCATGATCAAATTGATAATGCAAGTCTACCTTACAGGTGGATTGATATTATTGAGAATAAGTAGGGTAGAGGAAAAGTCTCTGTTGCGAGTTGGAAGTTTGCAACTTCGCTGTTGCGAATTTGTAATTCGCTACCATATGCTTACTAGTGGGCATGTTTTATAAGCTTGTATTACTAATAAGTATTCATGGTAACGTTGCAACATTCCGAAATTAGCAATTTCGATCAGCGGTGGAATTTTGATTTGTCATTCAACTTTCGACTGTTAATTTATGAGTGTCTGCTACCATTGACGGGCATGAATCACTTTGACAATTACTAGGTCACTAAGATTACTGGAACCCTTATTGAAGGGAACTAACAAAGCTGCTTGTAGATGATTTCGACACATTAGTAGGTTTTTAAGTGTGTTTAGTCTAGCAAGTAGGCTATAAAAAACTTAATCTAAGTATGTTTGGTTTATAACATAAACTACTTTATATTTAACCAAATTTAGAACTATGAGCAGCGAACAAAAGCTTAGCGGAGAAGAAAGCCTAGCTATAATAACAGAAATGATTGAAAAAGCGAGAGGAAGTATCAAGGGTTCTGCTTTCCACTTTATCTTATGGGGAATAGTAATTGCATTAGCCAACTTTCTTCATTTTTACCTCATGCAGTATACGGACTTTCACTCACCGCATTTAGTCTGGCTCATTACCATTCCAGCTTGGATTGCGAGTCTGTGGTACGGACTTACAAAAGGTAAGAAGTCAAATGCTAGTACATATAGCGGTAACCTAATAATGTGGGCATGGTTGTCGTTTAGTTTTACAATCTTAATCCTCATTTTTTCTGGTAAGTTCTTTATGATCTTAGCTTCGCTAATTATGATCATCGCAGCAATACCTACATTTCTTACTGGACTTATTATTAAGTTTAAACCACTTATGTTTGGGGGCAGTTTATTTTGGATTCTAGGTCCGATTGGTTTAACATTAGAACCGACGCAGGCATTGCTGATCTCAGGTATTGGAATGATTGTAGGATATCTTATACCAGGAATATTATTACAAAAAAGCTAAATATGGCATTCAACAATCTTGATCCTATAATTCATTCTCAATTGCGACTTTCTATCATGTCACTACTGGTAGGTCTTGTTTCTGCTGAGTTTGTCTTCATAAAGGAAAAGACTGGTGCTAGTGCAGGAAACCTCAGTGTGCAATTGGATAAGTTATCGAAGGCGGGATACATACAAATCGAAAAGTCTTTCAAAGGAAAGAAACCCTTAACAACCTGCAAGATCACAGATGAGGGAATTCAAGCTTTCGAGAAGTACGTGCAGGATTTACAACAATACATTAAAAAATAATTTTTTTTGAATCTATAGTTTATAAAATAAACCAGTTTATCATGAAACAAGTTACCATTTTAATTTTTTCGAGTCTAATTCTACTAGCCCTTTTACCTAGTTCTGTATCAAGTCAAGATGCTGCGGTTGATGAGTCCTTGTATGCTGCCTATTTTAGCAGCTCAAAAACACTCTACGAAAAGTCGGTCAAGAAGTTGACAGCTCAATACGAAGCTGAACCAAGTAAGGAACATTTACTGGATTTGGCCATTGCTGAGAATGCCTTACTAAGCTTCACAATGAGGGACAAGGATGAGCAATTGTTTGATAACTACATTGATGATGCCATCAAGCATCTAAAGAAACTGATAGCAGACCATCCTGATTGGGGTGATCCAAAGGCATTGCTGTCATCTGCATATGGATTTAAGATAGCTTATAGCCCCATGAAGGGAATGTTTCTTGGTGGTAAGAGCTCTTCCTTGATTGATAAGGCAACGAAGGAAAGTCCAGAATCTGCCTTGGTCTGGAGACTGCATGCTAGCAATAAGCTTTTTACTCCTGAACAGTGGGGTGGAGATAAGGCTCTAGCCCTGGAGAGTTATCAACAGTCAATTGCTCTTTTTGAAACCCAATGCAATGACCTATCCCAAAACTGGCTCTATATGGATACCCTAGCTTGGTTAGGACAGGCCTGTACTGCAAACGACAAAAATGAAGAGGCCATTGTTGCCTATGAAAAGGCCCTCGAACATGAAGCTGATTTTCACTGGGTCGGAAAAAGCTTACTTCCTAATGCCAAAAAGAGGATCTAATTATGAAAGTGCTAATCTACGTTCTAAATTTTTGTATGCTTTCAATGATCTCCGTATCTGCTCAAACTCAAATTATTGAGGGACGAGTTTCGGATGCGCTGACGGAAGAATTGCTTACTGGGGCTAATGTTTACCTCCTTTCTGACTGGAAGATTGGCACATTCACGGATGTTGATGGTCTTTTTACCCTAAATGCAAGTATAGAAATAACTGGGCCCGAAGGTAAAAGAGAAGTGTCGATAGATGAATTCTTTTTTGGCTTTTATATGACAGCAGTACAAGAAAA
>CAZMYK010000219.1:0-6711 GCA_964570435.1 uncultured Saprospiraceae bacterium
TCTTTACTCTCTGCTTCCCCTGCAGTAGCGCTCTTAAGGGCTCTTGGAACCGCCACACGAGCAACTGGTGTTGCTGGTGGATTCATCACTTCAATGCCCTCTCCTACCTCTACATCTCTAACTCTGACAGCATCTCCTAATTCCAAACCTTCGATCGATACATAGAGTGTATCCTTAAGGTCCTTTGGTAGTGCCTTAACCTTCACCTTTCTCATCGATTGGATCAGTTTACCTCCACCTTTTACTCCTGGAGAAACACCTTTGAAACCAACAGGCAACTCCACCTTTATCTTAACGTCGTCAATCAATCTAAGAAAGTCGATATGAACAATCTCATCAGTAACTGGGTGAATCTGTAGATCCTTCACAATGCATCGTGTACTAACTCCATCCACTTCAATTTCAGCAATTTTGAAATCAGGTGTATAGATCAGATGCTTAACACCATTAGGTTCTACGGTAAAATATTCAACTTTTTCACCACCATATAGCACACATGGAATCTTTCCTGCTCTTCTGATAGCTCTAGAACCCTTACTTCCTACTTCAGTTCTCTTTTCAGCTTTGACATTAATAATGTTCATAATGTTCGTTTATCACATTTTTTAAAAAGGACTGCAAAGATAAGCTTTAAATTCAAATTTATAGTCATTATTTCTAAATAATTTTTATGCTCGTCTTAAAAACATATATATTATTTTCGCATAAATAAAAACCTCCTATGGAATTTTGCCACTTGCACTGTCATACCCAGTATTCCCTCCTCGATGGAGCTTCGGAAATAGGAGCTATGATGGACAAAGCCTTGCAAGATGGGCAGAAAGCAGTTGCGCTAACTGACCATGGTAACATGTTTGGTGCCTTTAAGTTTGTAGCCGAGGCAAATAAGCGTGGGATAAAGGCGATTGTAGGATGTGAATTCTACCTAGTTGAGGACCGAAGAAAGCAATCCTTTCTCAAATCTAAGGGTGAAAGAGACAAGAGGTATCATCAATTGATGTTGGCAAAGAATCAGAAAGGGTATGAAAACCTATCAAAATTATGCTCACTTGGTTTCATCGACGGACTTTATGGGAAGTTCCCAAGAATAGATAAGGAACTCATACTTCAGTACCACGAAGGTCTGATTGCCACAAGTTGCTGCATCGGCGCGGAAATTCCTCAAGCCATTATGAAGGGTGATCTTGAAGATGCCGAAAAAAAGCTAAAATGGTGGTATGACTTACTGGGAGAAGATTTCTACATAGAAATACAACGACATAAGGGGCTTGAGAATATCGATGGGACGGGTGTTTCTCAGGAAGATATTAACCAAGTATTGCTTGGCTTTGCCAAAAAATATGACATCAAGGTAATTGCAACCAACGACGCTCACTATATAGAGGAGGAAGATGCCCAGCCCCATGACATCTTGTTATGTGTTAATACTGGCAACAAGAAAGCTGATGAGCAGAGATTCAGGTTTTCAAGTGCAGACTTTTATTTCAAGACACAGCAAGAGATGACCAAACTTTTCGCTGATGTTCCAGAATCCATTGACAATACAATGGAGATCTATTCCAAAATTGAGACGCCACAGTTAGAGAGAGACATCTTACTTCCTAACTTCCCACTCCCCAATCAGTTTAAAAATCAGCCAGACTACCTTCGCCACTTGGTGTACGAAGGAGCTAAGATGCGATACGGAGAAATTACTGAAGTAGTTAGAGAAAGAATCGAACTCGAACTAGGCATTATTAAAAATATGGGTTTTGATGGCTACTTTCTAATTACCCAAGACTTCATTGCAGCTGCCAGGGATATGGGTGTTTCAGTAGGCCCAGGTCGTGGTTCCGCAGCTGGGTCTGTGGTGGCCTATGCCCTCAAGATTACCAATATTGATCCCATTGCATATAACCTCCTCTTCGAGCGATTTCTTAACCCTGAGAGAATCTCGATGCCGGATATTGATATAGACTTTGATGACTATGGGCGCCAGCAGGTAATCGACTGGGTGGTCGATAAGTATGGGAAGAACCAAGTAGCTCAGATCATCACCTTCGGAACCATGGCAGCAAAGTCGAGCATTAGAGATGTTGCAAGGGTGATGGACCTACCACTTGATGAAAGCGATCGCCTTGCTAAGCTTGTGCCTTCTAGACCAGGTACCAAATTTAAGAACATCTTTGGTATTTCAGATTCAGAGATCAAGGCTAAGTGGCAGGGCGATGACTATAGCTCAGTGCAGAAACTACAAGAAATTGCTGAACAAAAGGACCTATCCGGACAAGTCCTAAAGCTTGCTCAAAAACTAGAAGGCTCTGTTAGAAACACGGGGATTCATGCTGCAGGAGTCATTATTGCACCAGACGACTTGACCAAGTATATTCCAGTTGCTGCATCAAAGGATACTGATCTCTTAGTCACACAATTTGATGGAAGTGTGGTAGAGGATGCAGGGATGCTCAAGATGGACTTTCTTGGACTTAAGACCCTGTCCATTATTAAGGACGCAATTGAGAATATCGTACGGCGCTATGGAGAAGACAAGCGCTTCGATCCAGATGACATTCCCATCGATGATCTCAAGACGTACGAACTCTTTCAAAGAGGGGATACGATTGGGATTTTCCAATTTGAGTCGGAAGGAATGAGGATGAACCTTAAGGAACTTCGGCCCACTGATATAGAAGATCTGATTGCCATGAATGCCTTGTACCGACCTGGACCTATGGATCACATTCCTTCCTTTGTAAGAAGGAAGCATGGTGAAGAGGAGATCTTATATCCACATGAATGGCTCGAAGACTTGCTCAAACCCACTAATGGGATTATGGTCTACCAAGAACAGATCATGCAGACGGCACAAATCATGGCAGGCTACTCCCTTGGTCAGGCTGATATGCTACGAAGGGCGATGGGTAAGAAGAAAAAGAGTGAGATGGATCGGCACCATAAGATCTTTGTAGAAGGTGCTGTTGAAAAAGGAGTAGACGAGGAACAAGCTGATGACATTTTTAAGGTAATGGCAAAGTTTGCCGAGTATGGATTCAACAGATCTCATGCTGCCGCTTATTCACTACTGGCCTTCCAAACTGCATATTTGAAAGCGCACTACCCTGCTGAGTTTATGGCATCGGTCCTTACACACAACAAAAGTGACATGGACAAGATCAATTTTTTCCTGAGAGAGGCCAAGCGAGTTGGGGTGCAAGTCCTGGGTCCCGACATCAACGAGAGTGACCTTAATTTCGCTGTAAATGAGGAGGGAGCCATTCGATTTGGTCTTTCAGCCTTGAAGGGAGTCGGTGAAGGTCCTGTCTCAGAAATCCTTGCGGGTCGCAAAGAAGGTGGTCATTTCAAAAACATATTCGACTTGACCAAGAGACTGAACTTGAGGGCAGTAAATAAGAAATGCCTAGAAAGTCTGGTCTTAGGAGGAGCCTTTGACTCTACTGATGACGGAAATAGAGCTCGATATTTCCAACCTTCTGACAAATACGAAACCTACATTGAGCATGCTTCAAAGTACGGAAATGACTACCAAGCTCAGAAATCAATGTCTGAGAATTCACTCTTCGGTGACCTTAGTGAACTCTTCCTCTCAGAACCTGAGATTCCAATGTGCGAACCTTGGAACTCCCTTGAGAAGTTGGAAAAGGAAAAAATCGTTACAGGCATTTACATTAGTGGTCACCCTCTTGATGACTATCAACTAGAGATTAGCAATTTCACCAATTGCCCGCTAGATAAGGCACAAGATATTATGGGCACTACCCTCAAAATGGCAGGACTGGTTACCCAAGCCTTTCATGGTGTTTCGAAACGTGGGACTGGTTACTGTCGCTTTGCCTTGCAAGACTACGCTGGTACCCTAGAATTAGCTCTCTTTTCCGAGGACTATAAGAGGTACCGCGAATTAATCACCAACGGTGAAGTCCTCTATATCGAGGGTTACTTTGAGAAAAATCGACACAGCGATAGGGTATTTTTTAAGACCAAGGATATACGCTTACTTGAATCGATCGGCAAGCAAATGACGAAGTTCATTACTGTTTTGATGCCTGCCAAGTTCGTCAATGAGGCGCTAATAGAAGACTTTACAGAACTTTGTTCAAAGCGCCAAGGCGAACATAAACTAAAAATGATTCTTGTAGATCGAAAGGAAGATATTAAACTCAAGCTGATTTCTAAGCAATACAAGGTAAATGTAGATCATGAATTTGTTGTGGAATTAGATCGTATGAATATCAAATATAAATTGAATTAGATGCAGTGGATCTTTATTTTTCTATGTCAAAATTTCATACTTCCTACCGCTCCACCTCAAGTCCAATCGATGGACCTCAATACTGCTATTGTAGATACCATCCCGTACGAAATTCTTAACTCTTATCAAGACCTCGAAAAGCTAATAAGTTCAGCTCCTGATAAGGAGAAATTGGTCATTAACTTTTGGGCAACGTGGTGTGGACCTTGCGTTAAGGAATTACCTTTTTTTGAAGCCTTGGCTAAGACAAATGAAGACAAAAATTTAAGAATTGTCTTAGTAAGTCTCGACTTTGTAGATCAATTAGAAAAAAGATTCGTTCCCTTCATAAAGAAGCACGAACTAGCATCAGAACTCTACGTACTCAATGATCCAAATGAAAATAAGTGGATAGACAAGGTGGACCCTTCATGGTCGGGAACGATACCTGCCACCTTATATATTAAGGGAGGGAAGCGCATTTTTACAGACATGGAGGTTGCTTCAAAGGAAGAAATATTGAACTTTATTAATCAATTATAGAAATATATTATGAAAAAATTAATCTTAAGATTTGCGGCCCTAATTGCCGTCTTGACAATTATCATTGCGACCACTGGGCCGAGCGGTTACCAAGTGGGAGATACTGCAGCAGACTTCAAGCTCAAGAATGTAGATGGTAAGATGGTTTCCATGAGCGACTACTCCGATGCGAGAGGCTACATTATTATATTTACATGCAATGAGTGTCCTTACGCGAAAATGTATGAAGATAGAATCAATGGTCTTCATGACAAGTATGCCGACAAGGGATATCCTGTAATAGCCATTATGCCTAATGATCCTGAGGTTCAACCAGGCGATAGTTTTGAAAACATGCAAACCCGGGCAAAAGAAAAAGGTTTTGGATTCCCCTACTTAGTTGATGAAGGCCAGAAGGTTTTTCCTCAGTATGGAGCTAGTAAAACACCCCATGTCTACCTCCTCGACAAGGAACGTCAAGTTAGATATATAGGTGCTATTGACGACAACGCTAGAAACGCTGCAAGTGTTGAGCAAAAATATGTTGAAAAGGCGATCTTTGCACTTGAAGAAGGTAGAGACCCAGATCCTTTGACAACCAAGGCCATTGGATGCGGAATTAAGGTAAAGAAATAGCTTAAAAATCAACCGCTGCAAGTGTCTTCACTTGCAGCTTAATTTTTAGAGCAATCTAATCCTAGTTGCTGGTACAGAAAGTAAAGACGCTGATTGTAAGGCAATGTGATTAGGCACAAGGTGGGGTGAAAGCACAAGGAATCCTGATTAGCGCAATGGCTTTGTTGTAGTACGGATCTTTATGCTACTATGTCACTAATACCCTTCGACCTAATAAGAACAAAATTTAGATTACTAATATCTATAATTACCTTATCATCAATAGATTAAGAACTATTTAAGTGCGAGATAGCAGCCCGTTTTTAAGTAGGTCCGGTAGAAAGAGCCAATCAAAAAAATGAAAGAATTTAAAAGTTTCAGATAGCACGAATATATTTCACTTAAATATGTGACAAAGGTGAAAAAATCACCCTCAATGAAACAGATCTGGTGAAATTTTCCATTTAAGGATTCAAACCTCCTAAATAAACCAAATAGATGAAGTGACAAATTTAAGGCATTAAGCTCTACTTCTGAATATGCCTCATTTAATGCCTAAGTCCCTTTGTATGTCTAAATGTCGAAAAAAATGAGGTCGACCACTTATGAGCCGGTATAAAAAACTCACCAATTCAAAGCTTAGTTAGGGTCGATAGAAGCCAGAAGATAAGTGCGAAACTATCCTACCTCAACAAGGTTACATCCCCACGTAGCATGACCTGTTCATTATCTATCAAGGTTATCCGAGCATAGTAAGAATAGACTCCCGGTGTGACCTCCGTTCCATTTGCACGTCCATCCCATCCTTCGGTTCCACCGCTGTTGGGTGGAAGGTTCCTAATTTCGTACATCTGATTTCCCCATCGGTCAAAGACTCTGAACTCATCGATACTTTGTATCCCTCTGCCTGTAAATGCATTAAAGATATCATTGAACCCGTCACCATTAGGAGAAAAGGCATTCGGAAAGAATGCTCTGACAATCTTGATGACTTCGACAAGAAGCTCATCTTGAGCAGTGCAACCTCTCTCATCCATTACACTGACTTCATATAGGGTCGTTACATTGGGGAAAATGGCAATCCTAGAACAATCATCGTTAAGGCAGCCAAAGTCGGACATCGGACTCCAGTTGATATCAACGATCGGATTAGGTCCTTCGATGGCAACATCAATAATCGTTGAGCTATCTCCTAGATCTACCTGAATATCAGGTCCCAAGTTGAGTATCAACTCCTCTGGCTGCTCAATGGTCAAGGTGGTATCAAAAGAACAACCAGTATTATCGAAAATATCTAGTTCATAGACTCCTGCAAACACGCTTACGCAACTATCTACACTAAATAA
>CAZMYK010000220.1:0-6709 GCA_964570435.1 uncultured Saprospiraceae bacterium
TTAGGGGTAATAATTGTACACCTATCGAGTTGAGGTCTTCAATCAGTAGAGAAAAAGCAAGAATCAATATGCCTGCTTCTGCTGACTTGCTTGTGGACTTTGTACAGATGTCAGACATGGCTGCACAGGGTGGAGCTATTTTTAATGCGGGTTCTCGAAGCATAGACGTTGGTAATAGCAATAGTGGATGGGTATTTGAAGATGCCCTGGATTTCATAGAAAGTGGATTTTTGGGAATGGATCAAGTGATATGCATGGGAGAACCAGTGGACTTACTCGCCTTTAGTTACAGCTCGAATGAAGAATACCTTTGGAGCGATGGCAGTACTGATTCGATCTTGGTGATTGACCAACCGGGTCAGTACTCAGTAGAGGTGATGTTTGAATCGAATTGCGTTCTCCGAGATACAGTAGATGTTCTTGATGGACTAAATTATGAAACAAATCTCCAAGATAGCCTCAGCATATGTGATGAAAGTAGTACCCTTCTGGATGCTACTGTAGTAGCAGATTCAGTGGTGAACTATCTTTGGAATGACGGTTCTGAAACGGCCATAATTTCAGTTGTCCAAGGAGGCAAGTATATTGTTCAAGTAGAAGGTCTTGGATGTACGACCTTGGACTCGACGTACGTTACCTTTGTTGACCGGCCAGTCCCCTTCTTGGCAGCTGATACATCTATTTGTGTGGGAGATTCGCTGATACTCAATTCTTCGCTGAGTGGTGAAAGCTACTTATGGAGTGATGGAACAAGCATGGCTTCATCGATTGTCCAAGAAGAGGGAGACTATTGGTTGGATATCGGCCTTGAAGGTTGTTTGTTTCGAGATTCGATCTATGTGGAGACCACCAATATTCCGCTACTTGAATTAGGGCCAGATACGTCTTTTTGTGAAGGAGGAAGCTTTGAAATTAACCTAGACCCTACCTTAATGTACGACTGGTCAGATGGTTCTGAGGGAAGTTCCCTCAGCATTAGTGAAGAAGGGAGTTACAGTGTGATTGTTGTGGATGCGATTGGTTGTGTAAATACCGATAGCATTCAAGTTGGGGTTCTACCTACGCCAGACGTTGACTTTGGAGATGATATAGGTGCTTGCGCTGGTGAGGTAGTTAGGCTAGATGGCCCAGTGGGATTTGCCAATTATTTGTGGAGTGATGGCAGTACTGGAGACAGCCTTTTGGTTACTGAAGGTGGTTCTTACGGTGTTTTTGTGGAAGAAAATGGATGCCAGGGGGAAGATGAAGTCTTAGTTACTTTTCGAAACCTACCTATGATAGAGGTAGGACCAAGTGACACGCTAGCATGTGATAATGAAGCGTATAGAGTTAAGGCGATCTATGATGCGGCCGATGACTTGCAGTGGCAGGATCTTAGTGAAGAAAACTATTTTGACGTAACACTTCCAGGAATGGTCACTGCTTCGGTCTTTGACGGCTATTGCACGAACCAAGACTCTATCTTAGTCCAATTTAAGGAATGTGTGTTCTATGACGTCTTTGTTCCAAATGTCTTTTCACCTAATGATGATGGACAGAATGATCGCTTTGAAATTTTCTTTCCTGAAAATTTGATCATCGAAAACTTTGCCATTAGCATTTTTGACAGATGGGGAAATAGAGTCTTTCGTAGTAATGAAGTTGAGAAGACTTGGGACGGAAGGTTCCTAGATCAAGATCTCAAGAACGGCATATTTATCTACAAGATCGATTTAGAATACATCGATGAGAACGGACCCGGAAGTGAGCAGATCAAGGGGGATGTCGCCATATTTAGGTAGACCTACTTATTCCTCACAAAAATTATCACTAACAATTAAGTTTCCTGATTGAGGGATGGTTACATTTTCTGACAAATTTATCGTTTCCGATATGAATTTGACACCAATCAAGCTTTGATTAAGTGGATCTGTAATGTTGATGGACTCCACAGCTCTGTAAGTACCTGATAAGGGATAATTCTCAGCAGAAAGTGTCAGAGTTTTAGTCTCCCTTGGATCTATCAAGCGATACAAGTTACCATTTAGGCTTGCCACCCATAACTCACCTTCATGGTCTTCTCCGTAGCTGCTTACACTCGATGGACCACCTGCAATTGCAGTGCTTGTTCCCACCTCATTCATCACAAAACTGTTCCTTGTGACATAATCTGTGCAAATGTATTTCCCAACCAGGTTAGGATACTTGCAGCCTCGATATACGTAGCCCCCGGTAATTGACTTTGCCGTGGTGTTTTCAAGGTCACTATTCGAGACCGAATGCGGCATTACGTAGATCGGATCTAGATAATCTGTACTATTGCAAGCTGGTACTACCGTAGATCCACATCCTGAACTGCCCCCACTATAACAAGAGTTACCTTCCATTCTTTTCCAACCAAAGTTAAGACCTGCTGTAGCCCCTGCTGCAACAAAATTCACCTCTTCCCACAAACCCTGTCCGACGTCGGCTATCCAGAGGTCACCTGTCTCTCGGTCAAAGGAAACCCTCCATGGATTCCTTAAACCCAAGGCCCATATTTCATCCTTGAGATTACCTGTTGGAATCCCGTAATATGGAGGTGTCATTACATTTTGATCAACATCTACTCTTAGTATTTTACCCATGAAGGTGGTAGTATCTTGTGCCCTACAGCCTGGGTCTCCGCCACTTCCTCCGTCTCCTAGTGCTATATAGAGGAGGCCGTCGAGAGGACTAAAGTTGAGATCCCCGGCATTGTGATTTCCAAAGGGCTGGAAGAAGCTGATCAATTCAACTTCAGACAAAGCATCGGCAATATTTGCATCGCCGGACACTGAAAACCTTGCAATCACAGTATTCCGGTCTTCGTCTATATAGTTAACGAAGAAGTAGCCATTGACCTCATAATTCGGATGGAAGACCAAGCCAAGCAATCCTCTCTCCCCGCAACACTGGACCTTGGAAGTAATGTTGAGAAACGGAGTAGCAAGCACATTTCCATTTTCAATGATCTTGATAATGCCTTCCTGCTCGACGATGAATAGTCGATCGGTACCATCCTCAGGGTCACTAATATCAACAGGTCGAGAAAAACCTGAGTAGGCGAGCTGGAAAGCTATTGTATCCTGGGTAAGAACTAGTGAAGGCAAGCAGATAAGTACAAAGATCAACATTTTCATAAGACGTAACGATTAGTTAGATTTTCTTGCTAAGATCGATGATAGATTTTGAAACGAGATGGCAATTGATTCAATAAGAGTAGAGTATACAAAAAGAATGGCCTATTTGTCCTCTGGGATTATTCTATGTAACTCTGCGAAATGGTATCCCGCAACTTGATAATTGACAACCAATGGAATATCATTGATATTTCCACTACTACTTGGTCTGTCGGACTTGCCTGCGATTATTTCGAAAGTTAGAGTGTCCTTGTCCTTCCAGGAATAAATAGAAGTGATGGTGCTGCCTTCTACTTGAAAGTCACTAATTAGTTTGTCTCCAATCATGTAAGTATCAAGTACGATAGAATTCTTTTCATCTACAACGTAGTGTCCGATACTTGGGTCTATGGTTTTGAGGTAGTACGGTCTGGTACCGCTTGCCTCATCTTCTCCGTAGATCAGGTACCAACCGTATGTTCCTGCTGTATCTGTCTGGAAGTTCCTTATCTTCATAGGGATGCTTGACACTTCCTTAGTGCTACTGTACATATATAGCGTCCCTTCGAATTCTCCTAGCCATTTTTCGACCTTGCTACTGTCAGATTGTAGATAATTGGCCTTGATTGTGACAAGGGAAAACAATAGAAGAGCACATGTAAGTATGGTTTTCATAAAATTCATAATTTTGGCATATGATGAAGAATATAGTCTTGGTCCTATTGGTAATCCTTCCCACTTCTTTGGTGGGGCAAGAATATTTCCAGCAGGAGGTGAACTACGATATCAAGGTGAAGTTGATTGATAGTATACACACTCTAGCAGGTAAGATAGAAATTACTTATAAAAGTAATGCGCCGGAAGACCTAGAAGAGATCTATATGCACCTTTGGGGGAATGCATTTAAGACGAGAACTTCAGCCTTTGCTAAGCAAAAACTTCGTGCATTTGATACTGAATTTTACTACGCAGAGGAAGAAGAATACGGGGGTTATGAAGGCTTAGATTTTCTAGTTGATGGGAGGCCTGTAGAATGGTCTTTTGATGACGAACATTCGGATATTGCAGTACTGAAATTGAACAAGCCACTTTCCACAGGCGGAGTGATTGTAATATCTACACCTTTTCAGCTCAGGATCCCAAATTCCTATTCCCGTCTAGGGCATGTTAAGACTTCTTATCAGTTGACTCAGTGGTTTCCGAAGCCTGCTGTTTATGACAAAAACGGCTGGCATCCCATGCCTTATCTAGATATGGGGGAATTTTATTCAGAGTTTGGCGATTTCAAGGTTGAAATCACATGTCCTGCTAACTATGTGATAGGTGCAACAGGATCCTTGAAGAGTGAGTCTGAAATAGCCTTTCTAGAGAAGAAGGTGAGGTACTCAACAAGTTACCTGCAAGACTCGCTTGGTAATCACCTTGAATATCCTCCATCATCACAAGAAGAAAAAACCATCTACTACGAGGCCGAAGATGTCCACGATTTTGCATGGTTTGCGGATAAGCGATTCTTAGTGCAGAAGGAAGTAGCTAGGCTGGCTTCTGGAAAGGAAGTAGAATGTTGGGTCTACTTCACAGACTTCGAAAAGGAACTTTGGAAGAAGGGAGCATTTTACACCAAGCGTGCTGTGGAATTTTATTCAGAAAGAGTGGGAGAATATGCCTACCCACAAGCCAGTGCTGTTCAAAGTGCACTAAGTGCAGGAGCAGGAATGGAATACCCTATGATTACTGTCATTGGTGCTTCTGGAAATGCAGGTGCCCTGGACCAAGTTATAACTCATGAAGTCGGCCACAATTGGTTTTATGGTATTCTCGCTAGCAACGAAAGAGACTATGCTTGGATGGATGAGGGCTTGAATTCCTACCATGATCAGAAGTATACTTCGATCTACTACGACGACTTCAGTGAAGTGGGTAACATTCTTCCTAAGAAGATCAAACAGCAGATGGAGTATTCAGCCCTTGCTTATGCCTATCATCTTTGGGCTAGAATAGGCAAAGACCAAGCGCCTAATACCACTTCTAATGATCTTACGATGATTAACTATTTCTTGGGTGCCTATCAGAAACCAGCTATGGCTTTTCAGAACTTGGAACACTATTTAGGAGAGGAGAAGTTTGTAGATGCCATGCGCCAGTACTATGATACTTGGAAGTTTCGACACCCACAACCCGAAGATGTCAAGGCAAGCTTCGAAGAATCTACTGGGAAGGACTTGACTTGGCTATTTGATGGAATGCTCTACTCAAATTCTACCTATGATTATAAGCTGATTTCAGTCAATCCTAGCGATGGGAAAGTTGTAGTAGAAAATAAGGGTAAGATAGCAGCTCCGATGCCCTTGACGATTTACAAAGATAGTGTTGACATGGAGACCGTGTGGCATGACGGATTCATAGGAAGGAAGACACTTGATGTTGCCGACCTGACTGGAAGAACGGTGGAAATTGATAAGGACAGACTTACCTTAGATATCAATCCAGGAAATAATGATCTGGCCGCTAGTAAACCTGCATTGAAGTTTCTATCAGGCTTGAAAACAAGTTCAAAAAACAAGTTGTTTTTCTTTCCCATGGTGGGTATAAATGCAGCAAACTTACTGCAAGTGGGCCTAGTATTTCATAATTATGGTATTCCCTTAAATAATTTCCAATACTACATCAACCCAGCAATAGGGACTAGGAATGGTGAGCTGATAGGTTCGTTTGAGTTGAGAAGAGATTTTCCTAGAAGGACAGGGAAACTAAGAAATGTATCAATTGCGATGGGTGCTAAGTCATTTCATGAAACGCACAATGAAACTTTTGGCTATAGTCTTAGATTCACCCGAATTCAACCCTCCATTGACTTTGAATGGAAGTCTAAGTTGGTGAGTCCAAGTTCTCATTATCTGACCTATCGACCAATGGGAATTGTAACTGAATTTGCCAAGATTGGCCGAGAGACTGGTTTCGAAGGCAAGGAACAGGTATGGAACTTCCTACATCATCTGTCCTATAACTACGTTAAAAGGTCTCCAATTATCCCCTTGGATGTCTCAGCAAATGCGGAATTTCGCCAATATGATCGAGGGGAAAATCGAAATCAATATCTTAAAATATACGGAGAGGCAAATGCGAAATTCGCATACAAGCGTGGGAAATTTTTTGAAGTAAGGGGCTTCTTAGGTTTCTTCCCACTTCATTCTGAAGGAGATATTTCTACGAGTGCAGCAACGGGCAACTTTTCTCTATTCCACCGAGGCTTCAATGACTACCGCTTTGACCATCATTTTGTGGACCGTAGGGCTCAAGAAGGCTTCTGGTCCAGACAAGTTACAATGCAGGATGGTGGATTTAAGAATGGTATTACGAACTCCATGCCACTTGGATTATCTAATAATTATATGGCTTCCATTAATCTTTCCATTGATCTGCCATTTGATTGGTCTAGAAAATTTCCAATAAAGCCCTACTTTGATGCAGGATTCTATAGTTACAAGCCTTTTACGAATGATCCATTTACGCAGGAAGTCTTGTGGAGTGGTGGTCTGATGATTGACTTCCAGAAGGGGCTGATGATCCACTTTCCCTTATTCAGTGCA
>CAZMYK010000221.1:0-6700 GCA_964570435.1 uncultured Saprospiraceae bacterium
TACTCTGATTCCTACCATCATTCTTAATTCCTTTCTTATGCGCAATGTTTGATGGGCCTACACTAGCATCTTTAGAATCATATTCAACCGCCTTAATTACATAGTCTTCTACGTGATACAAAACTTCGGTCTTGCTCAACAATTCCATTGAATAGACCTCCAAGTTGAAAGCAAAATAGCGGCTCTGATGAACTCAAAGGATACCTACTTAAGTATTCACTAATGCCATCAACCCGCACTAGGATTTGATCTACCAAAATTTGTATACAAAACAGCACCTAACCTCATTCGGAGGCAGGTGCTGTCTAAACATAACTTTCTGAATGCTACTTGAAAACGCTGTAGACCCTTACATCTGGTCCTGCTTCTAGGTAGGGTTTCAACTCGCGCACCACGTCCTTTTCGAACAAGGCTGTACCTAAGTAAGCTTCTGCCTGCGCGGCAGTCTCAAAGCCATGGATGACTTGCACGTCATCACTTCGAATCAGAAGTTCTTTTGATATAGCTCCATCTATTTGGTCGAGAAAAGGCTGCTTGTACTTCATGTACACAGCTCCTGCGCTATTGCGATTTTCAGATTTAACCTCTAGGGTAATTTGCAAGAAAGCTCCTACTTCTTTTTTTCTATCCATCTTCATTGATGTTAAGGTGATTAAAATAGCTACTGCACATAGTGACAGAAGCGTAGTTTTTACAATATTCATTCTAAATTTTTTTAATGAATTAATACTACAAAGAAAGGGCAATAGGGAGCCTCAGAACAGGTAAGAAAAAGACTTTGGATGGTACTTTTAGGAATGCATGTTTTTAAATTGCGTTGGCGTAAGACTCACCCTCTTCTTGAAGACTTTGATAAAGTAGGATGGATCTTCGAATCCTAAGTTATATGCAATTTCATTGACCAAGCGGCTTGAGTACATCAGCTGGCGTTTTGCCTCAATGATGACTCGATCTTGAATGATTGCAGAGGTTGTCTTGCCTGTCGTAGTTTTTATAATCTTGTTCAATGTCTTTGTTGAAATGTTCAGCTTACTAGCATAGTCGTAAGCCGACTTGTGAGATCTGTAGTTCTCTTCCAGGTGCTTACGAAACTGCACCATCCTAATATCTATCGCTGAAGCCTTTCCAAATTTCCTCGCCTGCTGGCGCTTGTCCCTTTCGATTCTAATCAAGAAAGCCTTTAAGAGATTAGACAGGAGCGACTTATGACCGAATTCGTCTTCATTGATAAGCTCAGACCTCACAATCTTCATTACTTGTCCAAGTTCGGCTTCGGCATTCTCGCTGAGGCGCAGGTATGGCTCACTTACATTATTGAACACATTGTATTCAAGAAAAATATCAATGTCCTCCTCATTTTGGTAGGTGAATAGCTCATTAAAATGTAGTAAGATCCCTGCATAGTCATCCCTTTCCTCAAAGTGATGCACTTGATTTTTGGCTACAAAGAAGATCGTATTCTTTCTTATTTCATAGGGCTCAAAGTCCACGAAGTGCTTCCCTGAGTCACTTAGAAACCATATCATCTGGTAGTATGAATGCGAGTGTGGTCGGACACTGTGCTTCCTGTTCTCACTAAAGTATTCAGCAAGATCATAGTACTCGAATTGGCGTTTGCTTGACTTGTGCTTATGAAGATGATACTCTTCTATGTTATTTCTAGAAGCCATTTTTCTTTTCTTTGAGATCTAGCGCCAAATATACATTTGAACTAGTCCTTGATGTAGTCTAAGATCCGACTTTTGCTCATTTTGCCTTTTATAGGGTCTTTTAATACCCTGCCTGTGTAATCAACAATACCGACCAGGGGTTGAATATTCTCTTGAAAAAGACTTAGCTCAATATGAGCCCATTGTGCTCCTCTATCTCTAAGTATTTTCTGCTTCCCGTCTATTTCCCCCTTCTTTCGTGGATCAAGAGGACTTGGATCGTCGACAAAGAGGACAATGGGAACAAATCGATCTTGGATCTTTTTCACAAGTGCAGGGTCTGCTAGTATTTGGTTTAGTTCGAGAGGATACTTGCAATGTCTACCAGTAAAGAAAGGAACTACCTTCTTATTTTCTTTCTTAGCCAAATTAAGTCCAATGTCATAGTCGTATTGGATACCCATTTGCTTTGTAGGTAAATTACTTGCAAGCGCGATAATAATTGACAAGAAGAAAATTTTCATGGTGATATTTTAACGTGAATAAAGGATAAGGTTATTTCAAGGTAAGATAGACAAGAGCGAGGATCAACCCCTGACATTGACACTTATTTAACCCATGGCCTACTCCTAGCAAAGATTAGAAAATCTAATAATCTGAATTTGAGATGAAGTATTCAATCACTTTCTATGAAAGGTGTTTTTTGAAATGTAAAACGACCGCTTCCTTATAGCTCTCTCCAATTGGAATTGGATGATCACCTATCTCAACGTCATGCCTACTATAGGCGGAGACCTTGTCTGTATTAACAATATAAGAGCGGTGGATTCGAAGGAAGTGCGGTGGAAGCAATTCAAAGAAGGCAGAAAGACCGTACTTGATCGTATGGGTTTCATCGAGCAAGTAGATTCTGATGTAGTCTTTCAAGCTCTCAATATATAGGACCTTGTCCAATAGTACTTTAACCTGCTTGCGGTCCTTTCTAACAAAAATAAACTCCTGCTTCACGTCTTCCTTTATCAGCTGTGCAGGCAACTCTTCGTTGGTGTTTTGAAGGTCTAAAAATTTTTCCGTTGCTTTGAAAAATCGCTCGAAGGTGATCGGTTTCAATAGATAATCCACGGCATTCAGCTCGAAGCCATCCAAGGCATAGTCACGATATGCTGTCGTGAAGATCACTTTTGGTCTTTGCATCAAGTTTCTGAGAAAATCGGTTCCCTTAAGTAGGGGCATCTCAATGTCTAGAAACATGAGGTCCACTTGCTCCTTTTGCAAGACCTTTCTAGCTTCAATGGCAGTAGCGCATGAAGCCACTACTTCGAATTCATCAAGTTGAGAAAGGTGTCGCTTGATTAACTCCCTTGCCAGGTCTTCATCATCTACAATTAGGCAGCGGTAGGTCATTGTGGTCCTAGTTTTAATTGAACTTGATAGTGCCCATCTGACCGCTGCACCTTGAGTAGATGATTCTCTGGATACAAAAGCTCCAATTGCTTCTTAATGTTGCTAAGACCTATTGATTCTTTTTCTCCTCCCTGCGTTACACTTATAGAAGGAATCGTATTGCTTATTTCAAAATTGATGTTCTTAATATCTGACGAGAGTTTTATTTCAATACTAGCCTGATTAATCTCCTCGCTCACTCCGTGCTTAAAGGCATTTTCAATGAAGGTTAGTAGGATCAAGGGTGCAATCTCACTATTGGGATCCACCTTGTGATCAAATGAGACTTTAGCCCTTTTACCATACCTAACCTTTTCTAAGGCAATGTAATTCTCGATCAACTCTATTTCTTTACTAAGCGATACATACTTATCATTGCACCTATACAGCATGTAGTCAAGAATACTAGACAGTCTACTAATCACATCTGGAGTCTTATCGGATTTCTGAAGGGCCAGGGTGTACAAATTATTTAAGGTATTGAAAAGGAAGTGCGGATTAAGTTGGTTCTTTAAGGCGGTTAATTCAGCCGTTTTCTTTTGTTCCTTAAGCTTCAAAAAATCACGTTGATTTCTATAGTACTGGATAAATAACAAGAGTGCGGTTGGAGCGAGATAATTAATACCCTTAGCTAGTAAAAGTCTGGGATCGATAATTCTTTCCCAAAAGCCTAGCAGGATGTATTCTGGCATTACTTGTTCGTAGTATGCCAGGTATCGAATCTCAAGATAGCACATCCGAATAGAGGTATACAAGGCGAACAATAGCAGCATCAGGACGAGTAAAGACAAGACAAAGAGCAAGCTCCTGCCCTTGTTTAGTAGTTGGGGCAGCAGGAGATTTATACACACTACTGAAGCCAAAAATTGACATAAAACGATGGTCCCGTATACCTCAATGGCCTGCCTTGATGTCATTTGAGTTGCCGTGTGTGAGGAAAAAATCCAAAACAATAATATAGCAAGCCAAAAAAGCAAGTGCTGTACCCAAGTCTTATCTATTATTGACCGTGAAAGATTCATACTAGCTTCCAAAATAGGTCAAAAAAAGAGAATTGTGAATCTCTGACAACGAATCTGGGAACTTAGAAAACCAATAGACGATAAAAGTCGACGAAACCTACAAAAGGCTGTCCGTCTACCTTCCCTCCACGTCGAGCTACTATTTCCCAAAGTAGCTAGGGAAGAGCATACATTTGGTTTACTACCTCAATCTCTTAATTCTTTGATATGAAAATCGCGACCACCTTAGTTTGTTTCTTTTCCCTAATTGCTAGCATACTAGCACAAATAAATCACACAATCATTGGTACGGCACAATTACAAGACGGATTTGCTCCTTCCGGGAATGTAGTGGCCTTGTCATCTGAAGATTCTACCTTCCTAAAAGGCGATTTCTTCCTTGATGGGGAATTTCAACTAAGTGATCTTGAAGGCAGGCAGGTGATCATCCGGTTGACTTCTTTGGAATTTGATGATGTGTATTTAAACGTGCCTCTCAACAAAGATACGATCGACCTTGGGCTGATCCAGGTGGAGAAATCAAGCACCAAGCTCGACGAGGTTGTACTGCGAGCGAGGCGGCCACTCTATGTGCAGCAAGCAGATGGTACCATGGCGGTTCTTGTAGAAAATTCAAACCTAGCAGCTAGCAACTCACTAACGGAAATACTTTCTAAGTCGCCTGATGTTCTAGTAGATGAAAATGGTGCAATTACGGTTTTTGGTAAGGGCAGCGCATTAATCTACCTTAACGGTAAGAGAATTGAGCAAAGCCAACTAAGACTCCTATCCCCTGGAAGTATTAAGAAGCTACTAATCATTAGAAATCCATCTGCTAAGTACGACGCCGAAGGTTCTGCGGTGATTGATATTCAGACCACAAGAAATGCACAGCAAGGCTACCAAGCGAAATTCATGCAGAATGTCTCTTACTCAGACTTTGCTGGGATGGATACTTACTCTGACCTGAACATTGCCCTAAGCAAGGGTGCCTTCTCTTCCACACTGAATTATGCACTTCTACAAGGAAGAGACCGACATATTCTGAATACGACTCGTAGCCGAGAGGCCGAAGAAATCTTTCTTAATTCAGACCTTGTCACGGAGTGGCAACATCAATACGAGAACTTTTCTAACTATGGCGCAGGATTACAGTATGACTATGGTAGGGAAAGTTACATCTCACTAGAATATTCGGGTTTCTACGAGCAACTGGGCGGAAATCAACTAAGCACGAACACCATAGAAGATAGAACAAGCAAGAACTTTTACGACAGCGATATTCAGAGAAATGAACAAGAAATCAACAACGGCATCTCTTTCAACTTTCAAAATTCCTTAGACACGCTTGGTAGCCATTTATTTGTTGGCAGTCAGTATTCAAATTTCACATTTCACGCGGACAACCCTATCAATGAAAATAGCCTAGAATCTAACCTTGCTTCTAGCAGGAAGCTGAAGACTGATAACAACCGAACAATAGAGATCCTAAGTGGGCAGCTTGATTATGCTAAGGTATTCCAAAATAAAAGTAGATTTGAATTGGGAGCCAAATACAGCACGGTGGGCAACGGGTCAGATCTTGATTTTTCAATAGCTGATAGTGAAGACAACTATGTTAGAGACGAAGTTCTGTCAAATCGATTCAATTACCAAGAATCGATCTTTGCTGCGTACGCCAACTATTCTGGGCAGGCTAGTGCTTCGATACAATACTCCTTGGGACTGCGAAGCGAGTATACCGACTATTCTCTAGAGCTTTCGCAGGAGGACGGGATAAATATCGAAGACCGATATTTCAACCTCTTTCCTCAGATTTCAGTAACTAAGACATTTGCAAATAATCGTTCGATTAATCTATCTTATACTTCAAGGATTCGGAGGGTCCCCTACCAGCGTCTAAACCCAGTCTTACTCTACCAAGATCCTTACACATCGATCCAAGGAAATCCCGAGTCGATCCCTGAAAAGATCCAAGCTATCGAGTTGAATGCCAATATTAATAAGACCAATCTAAGGCTCGCCTATACCTATACACGAGACCCCTTTGGTGGTGGTGCTGTAAGGGGTGAAAATGAACGAAGCTACATCTTGATGCGTTTGAATTTTGACTATGAGCACAGCTTTTACACATCCATTTCTAGGACCTTTGAAACGGCCTGGATAAGCTCCACCAATACTGCTAGTGTTCGATACACTGAAATCACAGACAAGGTGCATAATTTCGCAGATGTGGGTTCAAAGCCCAACTTCTATGTCTACTCTAACAATCGAATTCCAGTTCGTGAGTGGTTTAACTTAGAAATGACATTCTACTACCTCGGTGACAACCATGAAGGCCTCTACCAACGAAAGAGTTACTGGAATATGACAGTGGCTGTAGACAAGTCATTCTTTAACAAGTCGTTGAAATGTAGGCTGATTGCAAATGATCTCTTCCACAGTGTGCGCGCTGCTGGAGATTATAGCATTGGCGAGACAGATATATACTTTGCTCGTAAATGGAATACGAATTATTTGCGAATGTCCATTTCATATAACTTTGGAAAACTATCTCAGAACAAATACAAGAATAGGGCTATAGGGGGCGATGAAAATGGTCGGGCA